>JADLHG010000089.1 GCA_020848905.1 Deltaproteobacteria bacterium | reverse complement strand
CGCGCAGGCCGGCCTCCTCTTCCGGCGCGACGCGCGGAGCGCCCACGTCGTCCGGCCGTTCGTCCGTTCGTGCCTCTGCCGGTGGGCGTTGCCCGTTACGCTCGCCTCGCCGGCCGTCTCGGCCGCTCTCTCGCCCGCCGCGACCCCGGTCGCGTCCGTTCCCGCGACCTCGTCGTCCGTCGCTGCCGCCGCGCCGCCCTCCGCGCTCCGGCCGCGTCGACCGTTCTACGCGGTCATCCGAAGGAAGCCGGGAAGCCGGCTCCCCCTCGCCCTCGGTCTCGACGGGTGTGGCGTCTGCGCGTTGCGGCTGGGAGGCAGCCCGGGTAGGCGGGGGCGGAGCAGGGCGCCGCCGAGCCGTCGCGGTCCCCCCGGAGAGAAGTTCCCAGAGCGCGCGCCCGACGAGCGCCTCGCCGTCGACCATCGACCACACGCGGCGAGCCAGGCTGCGCATGGCCGGGGACGCGGCTTGACCCTCGTAGCGCGCAGCGAGCGTCTGGCAGAGCTCTCCCTCCTGCCGAGCGGCCAGCTCCTCGACGGTGGGGAGGTGCCGCTCCTCGGGGAAGATCCGGTGAATCAGCTTCAAGTAATAGAAGCTGCCGATCTCGCGGGGCGAGACGAGAGAGATGGCGGTCCCCGAGCGGCCGGCTCGGCCCGTTCGGCCGGTACGGTGCACGTAAATGTCCGCCGACTCGGGGAAGGTGTAGTTGAAAACGTGCGTCACGTCGGCGATGTCGATGCCCCGGGCCGCGATGTCGGTGGCGACCAGGCAATGGAGCTCGCCCTGTCGCATGCGCTCCATCACGCGTTCGCGGTCCTTCTGCGTCAGGTCGCTGCTGATCGCCTGCGCCTCGAAGCCGTTGCGCGAGAGGAAGTCCGCCACACGTCCGGTGTCCTCGCGCGTGTTACAGAAGATGAGCGCGAGTTCCGGCTTCTCGTAAGAGAGGATGTCGAGCAGGCTGCGCGTACGGTCTCCGCCGGTCACGAGGTAGTAGATGTGCCGGATCTCGCGAACGCCGACGAAGTCCTCGCTCAGGTAGATGCGCTCCGGCGTGTGCAGGTAGCGCTCGATCATGCGCTCGATCTCGTCGGGGATCGTCGCGGAGAAGAGCATCGTCTGCCGCTCGGCCGGGAGCTGCTGCAGAATGGCCGTGATCTCCTCCTGGAAGCCCATCGAGAGCATCTCGTCGGCCTCGTCGAGCACGAGGACGCGAATGCCCGAGGGGTCCAGAGTTCCCCGCCGGATGTGATCCAGGACGCGGCCGGGCGTGCCGGCGACGATCTGAGCGTTGCCCTTCAGCGCCTGAACCTGGGGTCCCATCGGGGCACCGCCGTAGATGGCGACCGTGCGCAGGGGGATGTGCGTGCAGAAGCGGCTGCACTCGTTGGCCACCTGCAGCGCGAGCTCGCGGGTCGGCGCGAGCACGAGGGCCTGCACCTCCTCCCGTGCGTCGTCGAGGAGGCCGGTGCACATGGGCAGGCCGAAGGCGGCCGTCTTGCCGCTGCCGGTGCGGCTCTGGACCAGCAGGTCCCGACGAGCGAGGGCCAGGGGGATCGCCTGCACCTGCACGTCGGTGGGGCGCTCGAACCCGATTTCCGTCAGTGCCTGGAGTACCTCTGGCCGCAGCCCGAGGGACGCAAAGGTGGGGCCGTCCGGCTCCGTCACGGGCACCGCGACCGGCGGCAGCTGCTCTGCCGTGGTGTGGTCTTCATCGACAATCGACATCGTATGCTCCCGACGCTGCGCCTTCAACGAGTGCCCGAGGGGCGACCCGCGCCTGCGCTGCGGTGATCGATCATGTCCCGAACCGCTGTGAGGTCGGCCCGTAGCCGACGCAGGCGGTCCACGTATCGTTCGAGAAAGCGGTCCATGACCCCGGTGTACGAGAGCTGAAGCTCTCCCAGCCCGTCGTGGATCGCGGCCATCCTATCTATCTCCTTGCTCACTCCTGCGCCGCCCAGCTCGCGGAGCCGGCAGCGTCTCTGGACGGTCTGCCACCGGCCACGCCACGCGTTCGACCAGTTGTGCCACTCCGCCGCCGGATCGATCTTGTACTTCAGCGCCCGCCCCTGCATGACGAACGTTTCCTCGTGCAGGCTGAGCAGGAGCCGTTCGAGTTCTCGGTGGCACGCTCTGAGCTCCTTCGGCTCGTCCGCCGTGGCTCGAATGACCGGCCCACCTGCAGCCACCGGGATCAGCTCTCGAACGCCGAGGTGCACGGATAACATCGACAGCAGGGCGAGGAGCCCCGCGCCCACCGTCACGGTGAGGTAGATCCCAAGAAACGCCCGGCGCCACCGCCGGATCGTGCGCCTCGCTATCTCTGGGCCCCCGGCCAGGGTTTGGGGCTCGGCCATGAATTCACCACAGCCGCATCGTCCGGCGCTCGCGACCGGACCCACGATCGGCGCCCTGGCACGCTACCTGGGCCAGAACCGGGCTACATTTCAACATGATGGCGCGCAAGTCAAGCCAGGACTGCCGGGGACGAGGTGACCGGGGGACGCAGACCGCCGCCGCGGCGCCGTCACGCGCGCGAGAGTCGTCTCAGCGCGGAGTCGGCAGCAACAGCCGGAATTCCCCGTTCGCATCCGTGACAGCCGCGGCCTGGGCCACCGCTCGAAAGGACGCCGGGATGCCCGCGGGGCCGAGCGCATCCGGAAGGAGGTCGAAGGCGCGTACCATGAAACCCCCGGCGGGCTTCCCCTTGGCGTCTTCGAGCCGGCCCACGATGCCGACCGGAGGCGGCAACTCGAAGAGCAGCCCCTCCAGCCCGCCCGCGACCTGAAGGCTCACCATGGTCGAGGCCGCCAGCCCGGAGCCTGCCGGCGGGGTCAAGAGCACGTTGTACGAGCCGGAGTCCGCGTGAAGCGTGAAGGAGCCGTCGTCCGAGGTGACGGCGGCGGAGGTGGTGGGCGGAGGGCTCAAGGGGGCGCTTCGCGCCAGGGCCATGCCGACCGCCTCCACGGCCGCACCTGCGACACCCTTGCCATCCGGGCCGACGACGCGGCCCGAGACGACGTGTCGTCGACCGAGAGTGATCGGCGTGGCCACCTCGCCCCCCGTGGCGCCGACTCCGAACGAGGCGATCACCCGACTCGCGTACGCGCTGTCCGCCGGAGGCGTGACGAGCACCTGATACGTCCGTTCCTTTGCGTCTCCGGGCAGAAGGGGCAGGTTCACCTTCCCCTCGGCGCCGGTGGTCCCCGTGCGCTCGAAATGCGCCGTGCACCCTTCGAAGCCGGCTCCCGCCTTGGCCGTGAGGGTGGTGCTCATCCGGACCCGAGCGCCCGTGACCGGCCGGCCGTCGTCACCGACGACGCTGATCCGATAGAAGCGCGCGAAGGCGAACGGCGGGAGCCTCAGGGAGTCTCCCAGCCTGTGGCGCGGTTTCCCGTCGGGGATGGGCTCCAGAAGGCCGAGGACCCGCGTCTGGCATTCCAGGGTGGGGACGAAGGGCAGTGGGCGACTCCCCGCACGCTTCTCGAGGTCCTCGAGCCGGGCCGCAGACAGCGCGACGTTCTCGACGCGCAGGACGTAGGGATGGATCCCCGCCGGGATGCGGAAAGCGAACTCGCCCGCCTGTTCACTCTGGAACTTCCCCCCGTCGCAGCGCTCCGGCGTATCGAGGCTGCAGGTCAGGCCGACGGTGGATCGAAGCCAGGTCGCCGGCGCGTGCGCGCGAACCTGGACGCTGAAGGGAAGCGGCGCGCCATTCGAGCTCAGGACCTTCCCCGTCACGAGGGTCGAACGATCTCCTCCGTCGAGGACGAAGTCCCGCTGCACGTGGTCCGTCGCACGAATGCTGCCCTGCGGGGCCGGCGGGTACGACGCGGCGAACGGCTCGGACGGTGAGACGTAGAACGTGTGGGTTTGCCCCAGCCCTACCCACACGACGAATCCGGCCGCCTCCTCGGCCTTTCCATCGACGGCCGCGCTCTCCAGCTGCACCCGAGGGCGCCCGGTGAGCAACGACTCGCGCCAGGCGAGGATGCGCGCCGGGACTCCCCACGAGGGCTGGTCCGAAGCGTAGACCTTGCCCTGGATCGATACCGTCTCGTCCAGCTTCAGCAGCAGCCGGCCATCGTTCTCGCGGCGCACCGAGGGGTACTCCTGCTGCACCCAGCCCTGCTTGTTGCCGCTCGGTGGCAATACCTCGAGCGACACCGCCCGTCGCGCGCGCTCGATGCAGCGGGCTGTCTGCAGGTTGCACAACTGGGACGCCTCGCACTCCCCATCCCAGGCGCACTCACCGTTCGCCTTGGGCGGTGTGCATGCGGCCAGTACGACGAGCGCCGTGGCCGCGCGGATAAACGACCCATGTCCGATCGATCGGCTCATCTCGACGCCACCGTTACACGTTGACACGGGTCGACCCTCTCCACCATTCAGGGCCCCGCATCGCCGATCCCCGGCAGAGGTCCAGTGCAGTTCAGCCGCCAGTAGCCGTTCGTCGTCAGGCCCCCCGGCTGAGGCACCCGGAGGTCATCTCCCGCGCCCACGAACCCGCTGTCGCTCACGTAGAGCTCGAGTTCGTACCGTCCGACGACGTGGCCGACGAGTTCGTCGCAGAGGCCGCTGACCTCGAACGGGAGGGCGCGAAGCCCGCTCCCCGCGGCGCGGTCGCGCGTGGGTGGCAGCGACAGCGGCCGAGTGTAGTCCCCGTTCAGGAAGAGGCGGATGAAGACCGTCTGCTCGTCGGGGTCGTTGATCGTCACGATGAAGACGAAGGGCTCGGGGGTCTTCCCGGAGGGGGTCTGCTGCACCGTGATCGTCTCGCCGAGCGTCGGAAAGGTGCGCTCGCCAACCAGGCGTGGCCGGTTGTTGGGCCCGCCAGCCACGGAGAGGTCCTGCGGCACGACGCACGCCGTGGCAGCGCCGGCCAGGACGACCATCGTCGCGGCGGCCCAGGCGCGAGGCACTACGGTCGGCCCTTCAGCTCGTCCTCGCGCTCGAGGTGCCGGAAGATGGTTCGCGGATCGACCCCCAGGTCCTTGGCGGTCTTGGTCCGGTTGTCGTTGTTCCGCGCCAGGACCTCGTTGATGTAGCGGCGCTTGAAGTCTTCGGTAGCCTGCACGAGCGGTAGGATCGGGGGCAGCTCTTCCGCGCTCAGGTCCAGGTCCTCCGGCGAGAGGAGCGGCTTGTCGGCCAGGACCACCGCTTTCTTGATGTGGTTCTCCAGCTGGCGGATGTTGCCCGGCCACGGATGCTTCCGGATCGCGATCATCGCGTTCGGAGAGAAGCCACGCACCTTGGAGCTGTACTCCTCCGCGAATTTCTGCAGCAGGTACTTCGCGATGACGGTCAGGTCCTCTCCACGCTCGCGCAGGGGCGGCAGGTGGAGGTTCACCACGTTGAGGCGATAGTACAGATCCTCGCGGAAGCGGCCGTTACGTATCTCCGCCTCGAGTTCCTTGTTCGTCGCGGCCAGGATGCGAATGTTCACCGGTTCGGGCCGAGTTTCCCCGACGCGCACGACGGTCTTCTCCTGGATGGCGCGCAGTATCTTCACCTGGAGCTGCATCGGCAACTCCCCGATCTCGTCGAGGAAGAGCGTGCCCCCGTCGGCAGCGTGGAACTTGCCGCGCTTGTGCGCCACGGCGCCCGTGAATGCTCCCTTGACGTGACCGAAGAGCTCGCTCTCGAGGAGGTTCTCGGGGATCGCGCCGCAGTTGATCGTCACGAAGGGTCCCTTCGCGCGGGACGAGCGCTCGTGTATCTCCGACGCGATCAGCTCCTTGCCGGTCCCCGTCTCGCCGGTGATCAGCACCGAGATGTCGGTCGTGGCAACCTTCTCCAGCTTCTTGAAGACGTCGCGCATGGCGTCGCAGGAGCCGATGATGCGACCGAAACGTATCGCCTCGAGTCGCTCCGAGAGGTGGCGCTTGTCGTCGCGTAGCTCGTTGATGAGCAGTGCGTTCTTCACGATGAGCGAGGCCTGTGCCGCGAAGATCGTGAGGACCTCGAGGGCCTGCTGCTCGAAGAGCTGGATCACGTTGTCGTTCCCGACGTAGATCAGCCCGATGAGGCTCTCCTTGTCCATGAGTGGCACGCACATCACCGACACGACGTTGAGCTTCATGATGGACATGGAGTTCGCGAACTCGTCGTCCTTCAGCGCGTCGCTCACGATGAGCGGCTGCCTCGTGCGAACTACCTTGGCCACGATGGAATCGCTCAGCTGGTCGACTGCGTCGTCGATGTTCTCGCTGCGCACGTTGCGCGCGACGCGGATGCGCGGCTCGTTGTTCTCGAGCAGCACCAGAAAGCCCTTGTCGGCGTTGGTAACGGCGATCACGGCGTCCATGAGCGCCTCGAGCAGTTCGCCGAGCTCGTACTTGCGCAGCAGCCTCCCCGAGAAGTCGAACAGCATCCGGTAGGGCGAGACGTCCACCGCGGTGGACGTCGCCTCGCTCGCCTCGACGGGCTCCTCGTAGACGGAGAAGACGAGGTCCGTCTCGCCGAGGCGCACGACGTCCTGGTGGGCGAGTTCGTGCTTCTTCTGCCGTTTGCCGTTGACGAAGATGCGGTGGTCGCCGATCGGCGCCAGGTTGAAGATCCGGCCGTCGAAGTGGATGTGGCAGTGACTCCCTCCCACGTCGGGGTCCTGGACCACCACGTCGCAGTCCTCGGAGCGGCCGACCGAGGTGACCTTCTTGTACAGGTGGTAGACCTTCGGTGGCTGGCCGGGTGAGGTCACGCGTAGGGTCGGCATGAAGAAAACTCTCCTCGGCTCGCTGCGACGGCGGAATGGCCTAGAACGTGAGATCGAGCCCAAGCGACTGGGGGCCGACCACGATACGCGGCGCTCGCCGGTACCTCTTCTCTTCCACCGTCCGCGGCTGATGGTGCAGCAGCGCGTCGATGATGCCATAGGCGACGGTGGCGAAGAAGAGGGCGCCGCTCACGACCTGGGTGATGTTCAGCGCGCGCGCCCTCGTCCACTCCTCGGCGGGGACCTGTCCGCTGGGGTAGGCGAGCCGCAGGGCGAGATAGGCCCCGAGCGACGTGAGCCCGAGGGCCGCCTGGGTACCGAGCAGGGTGAATCCCTTGCCGCGCTGGCGGTTCTGGAATTGACCGGCGCCGAACGGAACGAAGTTCACCCAGTAGCTCCGTGTGACGATCGTCCGCTCCACCGTCTCCCCACCCTGGCGCTCGAGCTCGGCCTGGCGGCGCTGACGGTCGCGACGGCGTGCCTCGTCCAGCCGGCGACGGTCGGCCTCGCGCCGCTCGCGGTCCAGGATGGCGCGCAGCTTCTCGGCGTTTCGCCGCTTAACGGAATCGAATACCTCCACGGCCGCTTGAGGGTCTACGAGCGGATCGAGCCGGTAGTCCGGGCGTTCGGAGAGTATGGCAACGAACTCGCGCTCGGCCGCGGGGGCGTTCTTTGAGAAGACGTAGCTGATGCCGAGCAGCTTGCGAGCCTGCAGGACCTGCGCCTCCTGAGCGAGCAAGATCTGCGGCGAGAGCAGGGGGCCGAGGATCGCGATTACCCGCTTGTAGTTGCCGCGGTCGTAGGCTTTCGCGGCCTGGCGCAGCGCGAGCTCGGGGTCTGGCCCGTCTGCGATCGCCGGCGTGGCGGAGTAGAGGGAGGACGCGAGCAAGACCATGAGCCAGGGGCTTCGCATCAGGGCGTCTTTCGCAGCTCGATCGTGAGGTCAGTGGTGTGGTTGGCGCGTGCGACGACAGACCTGGAGACCGTGGGATAGCCGGCGGCACTCACCCGCACCTGAACCTCGGTGCGGCCGTTGTCGGCGTACGAGGGGATGGGCACGGGGAGCTCCTGTCCGGCCTGTCCGACGGTGCTGCCGACGACGACGTCGGCCGCCACGTGGGGGGAGACGTTCACCCGCACGCGGCCGGGCTTCCAGGGCAGGCGCACGTGCAGCTCGCGCGGGTTCTGTTGGGGCCCGATGGTCAGGACCTTCTCGAAACAGCACGCGTCGTTCCGGAAGGTGAGGGTGACGGCACCGCGCGGGATGGTCAGCTCGCGCAGATCGGGGCCATAGAGCCCGAGGAGCTTGCCGTTCAGCAGGATGGACATGGCCTTGGGTGTCGGGATGATCTCGATGCGGCGGGGAGGGGGAAGCGCGCGGATCACGCGCGTGACCGTAGCGCTCGCGGGCCCCTTGCCGAGGGGGCCGTCCGGTCGGGCGTCGAGCGCGTGCGTCGCCGCAGCGACCGAGGAGGGGCCACCTCCCGTGTCGCTCGCCGCCTTCGGCACCAGGGCGCGGAGGGGGTGCACGGCGCGGGATGCGTCGGCCGCGGGGCCCGCCGACCCGTCCTCCGCCAGGGCGGTCTGACTGGAGGCCGGCCACCGCCGGGAGACAGCGTAGGCACCGCCGCCGAGCGCACCGACCAGGCCGAGGACGGCCAGCGTCCGACCGATTCGCCGGCGACGGGAGACCTGGTCGAGGAGGGCCAAGACCTCCGCGTTCCTTGGGTCGGTGCAGAGAACACGGTCGAAATACTGCAAGGCGTGCGGTGTGCGGCCGGCACTCAGGGCCGCCTTGCCGTGCGCCGTGAGGGCCGTGACCACCCGGTGCTGCAGCTCGCGGCTGTACTCCGGTGGCGCTCCGAAATACCGCGCGAGCTCGTCGCGCGCGCTCTCGATGCCGACATCCGCGAGAAAGGCCAGGAGCTCGTCGCGAAGCTGCTGGACGGAGGCGTAGCGTTGATCCGGGTCGTGCGCGAGCGCGCGGCGAATGACGCGTCCGAGGCGCGTGCCGACCACCGGGTTCACGATGTCCGCGTCGATGAACTTCCCCTCCGCGATCCGCTTGAGGACCTCGTGCGGGTTCTTGCCCTTGAACGGGAGCTCTCCGGTGGCGAGTTGATAGAGCAGGGTACCGACGCTGTAGACGTCGGAGCGAAAATCCAGGGGCTTTCCTTCCACCAGCTCCGGAGCCATGTACGCGGGGGAGCCGAGGAGCTGTCCGGTCACTGTCAGCCGCGCGACGTCCACGATCTGCGCGATGCCGAAGTCGGTGAGCTTCACGCGCCCGTCCTTCCGGATCATGATGTTCTCGGGCTTGATGTCGCGGTGGATGATCCCGAGGCTGTGCGCGTGCTCGAGGGCGTTGCACACCTCGACGATCACCATCACGGCGATCTCGGGGTGCGAGATGGGGCTTCGGCTCAAGAAGGCCTTGAGGGTCTGGCCGTGGATGAACTCCGTGACGATGTAGCTGTCGGCCGATTCCAGCCCCGAGTAGTCGTAGATTTCGAGGATGTTGTCGTGGCGCAGCTTCGCCACGGCCTGGGCCTCGCGCTGGAAGCGCTGCTTGGACTCGTCCTGGTCGGCGAGGTGCGGATGGAGGATCTTCACAGCCACCTCTCGGTTCAGGGCGGTGTCCAGGCCGCGATACACGATCGCCATGCCACCGTGGCCGACCTCCTCCAGCAGCTTGTACTTCTCGAGCTGTCGGCTGGCCATCCAGCGCCCCTCGTCTCTGACAGCGGTGTCAGCCCATCCGTGAGGTGGAGGGGCAAGCCGGTCCGCTCCTGGCGCGCCCTGAACTCCAATATTCTAGGAAGGATGCGCGTTCGCAGGCAAGCCCTTTCGCCCGGAAGATGACAGAGATTTCAGACCTTGGACCGGGTCCTCGCGTCGTCTTGCGCCGGCGTTTGCGCCGGGCGGCGTGGGTGGCTGCCGAGGTCACGCGGAGGCCTGGGCGTCCATCGGCCGCAGCATCTCCCCGAGGAAGGGGAGGGCTTCGGCCAGCAGCGCCAGATCCGGCGCCAGCTGCCGGCCGACGCCTTCTACGACGGCGACGGCCAGCCCCGTGACCGCGAAGCTCGGGTGGAGCTGAGCCCCCTGTCGCCGCACCAGGCGCGAGAGCTCGGCCAGGACCGCGGCGAAGGAGAGATCCTGGATCCGCGCCGCGCTGAAGCGCTGCAGGAGCCGCGCGATATCCGGCGCCAAGAGGTGGGGCCGGGCCAGCTGCGGATCCACAAAGGCCGCGTCGATGACGGCCTGGGCCACGCGGGCCACGTCTCCTGCGGCCCACGCCGCGAGGAGGCGCAGCAGGCCCTGGCGTCGCGCGGGCGAGATCCGCGCGACGAGCCCCACGTCGAGGAGAACGAGCCGCCCGTCGGAGACGAGCAGGTTGCCCGGATGGAGGTCCGCGTGCACCAGGCCGTGCACGAAGATCATGTGCAGCAGGAGCCGGTATCCCCGTCGGGCCAGCTCGCGCCGCCCCGGGTCGTCGAGCGCCGCGTCCAGAATCTTTCGACCCTCGACGAAGGACATGCAGAGGACCCGCCGGCTGGACAGCTCCGGCACCAGGGCGGGGAGGCCCACCGTGGGGTCTGCAGCGAACGCAGCGCGGAAGAGCGCGTTGTGCTGGGCCTCGATGCGCAGGTCGGTCTGTTGGAGGATGGCCTGTCCGAGTTCCTCCACCGCCTGCCGCGGCGCAAAGGCGCGCAACGGCGGCAGCCAGGCCACGAGCCGCACGAGGATCCGGAGGAGCCGGAGGTCCCAGGCCACGAGCCGTTCGATGCCAGGCCGCAGGACCTTGACCGCCACACGCTCGCCGGTCCAGAGCTGGGCGACGTGAACCTGGGCCATCGAAGCGCTCGCGATAGGGTAGGGGTCGAGCTGGCGAAAGACGCGCTCCGGCGACCGACCGAGGTCGTCGCGGAGCACCGCGCATACGGCGGTGTACGCGAAGGGGCCCACTCGGTCCTGCAGCTGGGTCAGGGGCTCGCGGGTGGCATCGGACAGCAGGTCGGCTCGGGTGCCCAGTATCTGAGCCGCCTTGACGAAGGTCCCCCCGAGGCGGCGGCAAAGCCGCGCGAGGCGGAGTCCGAGGTGCCGCTGACGAGCTGCCCGGCCACTTCCACGCAGGGCCAGGGCCAACCAGCCGGCCGCCCACGACGTGGCGCCCAACAGGGTCCAGAACCAGACCTGGGCCGCCCGCCGAACCATGGCTTGATGCTACTCGCCCCTGGGGGCACGCGCCATGTGCCGCGGCCTCGGGGGAGGTGAGATCCCCCGCCCGGGGCACCCCTCGGGGGAAAAGATCCCTTGACAGATCGGGCAGTCCGGTCTAGTTACTGCGCCGGGAGCAGGCACGTAGCTCAGTGGGAGAGCACTACCTTGACACGGTAGGGGTCGGCGGTTCAATCCCGCCCGTGCCTACTAGGCCTCAGGCGAGCCGCACAGCGCCGCCTGCAGCTGGATGACGGAAGGCGAACCATCCCGGGTCGCGGCTTCCCCGAAACTGAACCGGCCTGAACGCAGACCGGGCGAAAGAGCAGCAGCACCATGCGTCCCGAGATGACGCCGCTCGAGCAACTTCGGCACAGCACGGCGCACGTGATGGCCGACGCGGTCAAGCGGCTCTTCCCCGCGGTGAAGATCACCATCGGTCCCGCCATCGAGACGGGCTTCTACTACGACTTCGACGCCCCGAGTCCGTTCAGCGACGAGGACCTGGTCCGGATCGAGGAGGAGATGCGGCGGATCGTCGCGGCGGACCTGCCCTTCGTGCGCGAGGAGGTTCCGCGGGACCAGGCCCTCGAGCTCTTTCGCAGCATGGGAGAGGACTACAAGGTCGAGATCCTCGCCGGCATTCCGGCGGGTGACACCATCTCGCTCTATCGACACGGCGATTTCGTGGACCTTTGCCGCGGCGTACACGTCGAGCGCACGGGCCGGATCAAGGCCTTCAAGCTCACGGGAGTCGCTGGAGCCTACTGGCGCGGCGACGAACGCAACAAGATGCTTCAGCGCATCTACGGCACCGCGTTCTTCGAGGAGAAGGATCTCAAGGCGCACCTGGAGCAGCTCGAGGAGGCGAAGCGCCGGGACCATCGCCGGCTCGGTAAGGACCTGGACCTCTTCTCGTTCAGCGAAACGATCGGGGCGGGCCTGGTCCTCTGGCATCCCAAGGGGGCGCTCGTTCGGCACCTCATCGAGACCTTCTGGCGCCGAGAGCACCTCGCGCACGGCTACGACATGGTCTACACGCCGCACATCGCGCGTGAAAACCTCTGGGAGCAGAGCGGGCACCTCGGCTATTACTCGGAGAACATGTACTCGGGGATGGACATCGACGGTCAGAACTACCTGGCCAAGCCGATGAACTGCCCGTACCACGTCGTCATCTACAAGAGCCACCTGCGCTCCTACCGCGAGTTCCCGCTGCGCTGGGCGGAGCTCGGGACCGTCTACAGGTACGAGCGGACCGGCGTGCTCCACGGGCTCTTCCGCGTGCGAGGCTTCACGCAGGACGACGCGCATCTCTTCGTGCGGCGCGATCAGCTCGCGGCCGAGGTGGACCGGGTCCTGACCTTCTGCCTGCGGATCCTGCGGACCTTCGGCTTCGCCGATTTCGAGCTCTACCTCAGCACGCGTCCGGCCAAGTTCGTCGGTACCCCCGAGCAATGGGACGAGGCCGAGGCGATCTTGAAGGACTGCCTCGAGCGCAGCGGGGTGAAGTTCGAGGTGGACGCCGGCGGGGGTGTGTTCTACGGCCCAAAGATCGATCTCAAGATCCGCGACAGCATCGGACGCAAATGGCAGTGTTCCACCCTCCAGGTGGACTTCCAGCTGCCGGAGCGGTTCGACATGAACTACGTCGGAGAGGACGGCGCGCGCGGCCATCGGCCGATCATGATCCACCGCGCGCTGCTCGGCTCCCTGGAGCGGTTCTTCGGGATCCTGGTCGAGCACTACGCGGGCGCGTTCCCCCTCTGGCTGGCCCCCGTGCAGGCGACGGTGCTGACGGTGACCGACCCGCAGATTCCGTTCGCCCAGAAGGTGCTGGAGCGACTCCGGGCCGCGGGGATCCGGGCGGAGGCGGACCTGCGCAACGAAAAGCTCGGGGCGAAGATTCGCGAGGCGCAACTCCAGAAGATTCCGTATATGCTCGTCGTGGGGGACAAGGAAGTGCAGAGCGGCTGCGTTGCGCCGCGACCGCGATCCGGTCAGGCCATGCCCGCGATGCCTGTGGACGCGTTCGTCGACCAGCTCGTGCGGGAGGCCCAGATCCCGTCGGGCGACAGCCAGGAAGGAAACTGACGATGCCGAAGATGAAGTCCAACAGCGGCGCGAAAAAACGATTCAGCTTCACCGCCAAGGGCAAGGTGAAGTATCGAAAGTCGCATCGCAATCACATCCTGACCAAGAAGACCACCAAGCGGCTGCGGCACCTGCGCAAGGGCTCGACGATGAACGCCGTCGAGACCGATCGCGTGAAGTTGCTGTTGCCCTACGGTGGATAGTTCCCTCCGGGTAGGAGCGCAGTCATGCCGAGAGCAAAACGAGGAGTAAAAGCCCGCCGCCGCCGGAACAAGATCTTGAAGGCGGCGAAGGGCTACGTGGGATCCAAGGGACGGCTGTTTCGTCAGGCCGTCATGACCGTTCGTCGCGGGTGGCGGTATTCGACCCGCGACCGGCGCGTTCGCAAGCGGGACTTCCGCGGCCTTTGGATCGTTCGCATCAACGCCGCGGCGCGGCGCTGTGGCGTGAGCTACAGCCGGTTGATCAACTGGCTCAAGACCGCTCAGGTCGAGATCGATCGCAAGGTGCTGGCCGACCTTGCCGTCGCCGACTTCAACGCCTTCCAGCGCGTCGTAGAGCTGGTGCGTCCTTCCTGACCCGGCGCCGCCGGAGTTTCGGTTGACAGATCGCGGGAGTACGCGGCATCATGGGCCCGTGCGGTGGCTCCACTTGTCTCGTGCCGTTGCCCTGGCGCGCGGAGGAATGCTGAGATGACCAAGGCCGACATCATTGAAAACGTCTACGAGAAGGTAGGTGGCTTCTCGAAGAAAGAGGCGGCGGAGATCGTGGAGACCGTCTTCGACACGATCAAGGAGACCCTGGAAGAGGGGCAGAAGATCAAGATCTCCGGGTTCGGGAACTTCGTCGTCCGTGACAAGAACTCCCGCGTGGGCCGCAACCCGCAAACGGGGGACGAGATCACGATCAGCGCGCGCCGCGTGCTGACCTTCAAGCCGAGCCAGGTGCTCAAGAACGCCCTGAACGGCTAGTCGGCTTCCCTGGTCCTGGCCGGGCCCCCCGTTCTCGAGGGGGAAAGGGGAGGCGTGAGGTAGCTCCGGGGGCTTTCGGAGCGTGCGCCCCGCATGCATCTGACGCGCAGGGGGCGGGCCGTTCGCGCGCCGCGATGCCACGAACCGGGACGGAGTCGTGCCCGACATTCCCGACAAGCTCTTCTTCAAGATCGGCGAGGTGGCGCGCCTGACGGGCGTGAAGCCCCACGTGCTGCGCTACTGGGAGACGGAGTTCAGCGTTCTCCGCCCGCAGAAGACGCGGACGAACCAGCGGCTCTATCGCCGGCGGGAGGTCGAGCTGCTGCTGCAGATCAAACAGTTGCTCTATCAGGAAGGCTTCACCATCGCGGGTGCGAACAAGCGTCTGAAGGAGCTTCACGGCGCCGCGACGAGCGGGGCCGAGCGCGAGGCGCTGGTCGAGGTCATCGGGGGAGTCCGCCGACAGCTCGAGGAGCTCCTCGGCCTCGTCGAAGACGAGAGCGAGCGGCGCTAGCCACACGTCGGCCTCGGGTCTTGACACCGCACGGGCCGCAGACTATGAAGGGGCGTCACATGCCGGGGCGTGGCGCAGCCTGGGTAGCGCACTTGACTGGGGGTCAAGGGGTCGCTGGTTCAAATCCAGTCGCCCCGATCGTGACAGAGGCGCCGCACTAGTCAGCGGCGCCTTTTTCTTTTCCGCGATGCGGTGAGCCCGGTGCCGACGTGACGAGGGCGATGCCCATGACCCCACTCATCCTGATCACCAACGACGACGGTGTACAGTCGGACGGCATCGCCGCTGTTGCGCGAGCGCTGGAACCCGTGGGAGAGGTGGTCGTCGTGGCGCCCGCGCGGCAGCAGAGTGCGGCCAGCCACGCGATCACTCTGTCGAGCCCGCTCCGCGTCCGCACGCTTCGGCCCCGGTGGCACGCCGTGAACGGCACTCCCGCGGACGCGGTATTCGTGGCGCTTCACGAGATCTGCGCGCGGAAGCCGGACGTCGTCGTCTCGGGGATCAACCACGGCGCGAACCTCGGCACCGACGTCTTCTATTCGGGGACCGTCGCGGGAGCCCTCGAGGGAGCGCTGCGCGGGATACCGGCCGTGGCCGTCTCTCAGCAGCTTCCGGAGGGGGTGGCGCCCGAAGAGCGCGAGGAAGGCCAGCGCGCGGGCGGGTTCGACCCCATCGATCACGTCACGCAGCGCCTCGCCGAGGACCTCCAGGCTACCGCCCGCTTCACCGCGGCCCTCGTGCAGCGCATCCTGACGGCCCCGCTGCCGGATGGGATCGCGCTGAACGTGAACGCACCGTGTCGCCCGACCGACAGGTACCGGTGGACTCGGGTGGGGCGTCGGCGGTATCGAGGCGAGGTCGTGCGGCGACTCGACCCCCGGGGGCTGCCGTATTTCTGGATCGCCGGCCCCGGGGTAGAGGCGCATGACGATCCGCGGAGTGACTCGCACGCCGTCGAGGCGGGGCTGATCTCGGTGTCGGCTCTGCGGCTAGACTGGAGCGCAGACGTGCTTCCGCCGGCTGGAGAATGGGCGTTCGAGGGGTATGAGAGGGGTGGGGAAGGGGAGGCATGATGTCGGAGGCGGAGGAACGGTCGGCCGAGCGGCGGGAGATGGTCGAGGTCCAGCTTCGTGCGCGCGGCATCGCGGATCCGCGCGTCCTCGAGGTGATGGGCCGAGTGCCGCGGCACCGGTTCGTGGATGCCTCCCTGCAGAGCCAAGCCTACGAGGATCACCCCCTGCCCATCGGCTACGGGCAGACGATCTCGCAGCCCTACATGGTCGCTCGCATGACGGAACTCTGCGAGCTCGCGCCGACGGACAGGGTACTGGAGGTGGGGGCGGGGTCGGGCTACCAGACGGCCGTGCTGGCGTCCCTCTGCCGCGCCGTCTTCGCGACGGAGATCGTGGAGCCCCTCGTGGAGCGTGCGACCCGCGTGCTGTCGTCGCTGGGACTGACCAACGCGACGGTCGCGTTCCGCGACGGGTCCATGGGATGGGCCGAGCACGGCCCGTTCGACGCCATCCTGGTCGCGGCGGGGGCTCCCGGGGTACCGCCGCCGCTCGAGGAGCAGCTCGCCGAGGGAGGACGACTGGTCATTCCGGTCGGTGACCGGACGCTTCAGGTGTTGCGGCGATACACGCGCCAGGCCGCCGCGGTGGTTCGCCTGGATGACACGCCGTGCCGCTTCGTCGAGCTGCACGGCCGGCACGGATGGACCGTGACCTCGGATCTCGATGGGTGACGCGCCGGGGTCGTCCGAGTGGCGGCGCGCGGCCCGCCGGGTGACGGTGCCGACCTTCGCCCTCCTTCTCGGACTGGCGGCTGGCAGTTGCGCCGGCGGTGGGACGAGGGACCGCGGGCGCAGCGGGTCCTCCGGGGAACTCCACGGATTCTGGCACCAGGCCGCAGCAGGGGAGAACCTCGAGCTCCTCTCGCGCCGCTTTCACGTTCCGCTCGCCGACCTCGTCGAGCTGAACGCACTCGACCCCCGCGACCCCTGGCCGGTCGGGCGCCCGCTGTTCATTCCCGGCCGGCGGCCGGACGATCGGCGTTCGCGCGTGAGCGTCGGTCAGGCGCCTCCGCCTCGCAACCGGTTGCCGATACGCCTCGTGTGGCCCGTCCCCTCCGGCCGGCTGAGCTCGCCTTTCGGACCCCGGGCCGGGCGTCCCCACGAAGGCATCGACATCCGTGCGCCGGAGGGGAGCCCCGTCGTCGCGGCCGCGGCAGGCACAGTGGTCTACGCGGGGAGCGGGGTGCGCGGCTACGGCCACCTGGTCCTCGTGCGACACGCGAACGGGGTGGTCACCGTCTACGCGCACAATCGACGGAACCTGGTCAAGGAGGGGGATGCCGTGACCCAGGGACAACCGATCGCCGAGGTAGGACGAAGCGGTCGCAGCGACGGGTTCCATCTGCATTTCGAGGTTCGCGAGGGAGAGACGCCTCGGGACCCATTGATCGACTTGCGCGCGCCGCCGTGAGTCGCGAGGAAGGAAGGAGCGAACGATGGATGAACGACTGGAGCTCGTCCGAAGCCGCATCGCGGACGTGCCCGACTTTCCCAAGCCGGGGATCCTGTTCAAGGACATCACCCCGGTGATGACCTCCCCGGCGGCCTACCGCGCGACGATTGACCTCTTCGCGGAGAGGTATTCCGTGGTGCGCCCGGATCTCTTCGTGGCGATCGAGTCCCGCGGGTTTCTCTTCGGTGGCCCGCTGGCCCTCGAGCTGGGAGTGCCGCTCCAGCTCGTGCGCAAGGCGGGAAAACTGCCGCGGGCGACCATCGAAGAGACCTACGCCCTCGAATACGGGCACAGCACGCTGCAGGTGCACCGGGACGAGATCCCGAAGGGGGCCAGAGTCGTGATTCTGGACGACCTGCTCGCGACCGGTGGCACCGCTCTCGCGGCGGCCCGGCTCGTCGAGCGCCAGGGCGGAGAGGTCGCGGAGTTCGGGTTTCTCATCGAGCTTCTGGCCCTGGGCGGCAGAGCGAAGATCGTCCCCTACTCCTGCCATGCAGTGCTCTCGATCTAGAATGAACGTTCGCTAACCTCCGCGATCGACGGAGGAGGAGCGCTACGGCCTCGGTGGCCACACCGTCGCCCGGAGCCCCTCGAAGTCCTGGCACAGCTGGAGCTCGAAGCGGCGCACCGTGCGTCCCCCGCGCACGACGGGAAGCACCTCGAGGAGCTTCGTGCGCTTGCAGCGGTAGAGCTCGCTGGCCTCATAGGGGAAGCGCTCGTCACGGAGGTAGAGCAGGTCTACGCCCCGGAGACTCGAGCCGTCACCCCCGGGAAAGAAATCGAAGGCATCCAGTCGCGGAGACGGGCAGACGACGGAGTACCGCCCCCGGCTCCAGAAGCGGAGCTGCGCGCACACGGTGTAATGGCAGCCGGCAACTTGCGCGAGTCGCGCGCTCGACGGGGCGTGCAGGGCAACCTGCCGGGCGACCCGCTCCGAGAGGTGCGGCCACCCATGCAGCTCGTTGCTCAGGTCGTAGCGGGGCCGGTAGGAGGCAGGCATCGCCCGCACGCCGAGGTCCGTGAGCAGATGGAGGTGCAGGAGCACGCCGAGGAGCATGGACAGAGCGAGGCCGCCGCAGACCCAGGGGCGGAGGCGGGGACGAGCGCGGAGCCAGCCGGGCAGCAGGGTGCCGGCAGCGCCGAGGAGCGGGAGATAGCCCGGGGCAGGCCAGTGCGGTTCGGCGTTCGGCACCAGGCCGATGAGGAGGAGCCCGACCAGGCTCAGTGGCGCGGCGACGGCGGCGAGTGGGCGGAGGGAGGGCTCGCGCCGCCGACGCCAGAGCCAGATGGCGGTGGCCGCGAGCACTGCGAGCACAAGGGGGGATAGATAGGCCAGCTGGCCTCCCACGAGTTTGGCCAGATTCTCGGGGCTCGGGCCGATCGGCTGCGTGTGACGGAGCCCCAGGTGGTAGCGGAGCGAGGGCCAGCCGTTCGCCGCGTTCCAGATCAGCACGGGGGCAGCCGCAAGGAGCGCAAACAGTCCCGCGAGGGTGGTGTGCAGGAGCCTACGGCGGCCCGTAAGCTCCCGCGTTGCGAGCCAGAGCGGAAGGGCGAGCAGGAGACCGAAGTACTTGCAGGAGAAGGCGAGTCCGAGCAGCAGGCCCGCGACCCACAGCGCCGGACCCTCGCGGCGCCGGTGCACGTAGAACGTGCATTCTAGAAAGAGCAGGGTGAAGAGGAGAAGGGGTCCGTCGGGCGTAGCGGCCGCGCCGGCCACGCCGTAGGCGGGTACCGCAAAGAGCAACGCCACCGCCCAGCACGCGCTCTCCGCACCGCCGCCCAGCCGCCGCGCGAGCACGGCGAGGCGCCAGAGGGTGATGGCGGAGAGGAGGATGAAGGGCCAGCGTACGCCAAGCGGGGAGTTCCCGCCCACGGTCGTGCCGAGACGAATGAGGTACGCCACGACCGGACCGTGGTCGAGGTAGCTCGGGGCCGCGACCTCGGACCAGGAGAAATAGTAGGCCTCGGCATCCCCGAGCCCGGCCAGGCCGGACTCCCAGACCCGGAGGACCGTTACCGAGGCGATCAGCGCGGCCGGGAAGGTCCATGCGCCGGGCCCGGGAGCGCCGCGCAACCTCGCGTCCAAGAAGTACCCCCGACCTGACTCGAACAGGTGACCTACGGTTTAGGAAACCGTCGCTCTATCCGGCTGAGCTACGGGGGCAGACACAGCTCGCTTGCGTCCGCTGAATACCCCGGCGGCGACCACGAGGTCAAGCGGGGCACGGCGACGCTCGGCGGCGGCGCGTAGTGGAGCGATAGTTCTAGTATCTAGCGCGGTGGAGACATGCGGCGAAGCGGGCACTCGGGGTGGCAACGACCGATGCGGGATCGAGAAGCTCTGGCGGCCGCCGAGGGACCCGTTTGGGTCAGATCGAAGGTCCGATAAGATGCATTATGTGAACTAACGTCCGGGTGCCGAATCTCTCCTGCCTGCCGCGTTTCCTTAGCCCCGTGGCCCGGTTGCGGTTCCGGGTTGCGCCACCTTGGGGCGCGGCGGTCTTGCCCTGCCGCCCTTGGGTTCGGACCAGCGCGGACTTGAGGTGCGTTTTTTTGACCCCTGATCCGCCGGGCCGCATAGTCGCTTCATGCACGCGAAGCACGGCGAACTTCTCCTGTCGCGGACGCGGTTGGTCGTTGGGGAGGACGATTTTCGGCTGACGATGCCCGAGCTCGTGGTGCCCGGCAGCTCCGGTGGCCCGCAGCTCCGAGGCGCTCTGTCCGGCCCGTTCCGCCCCAGGCCCAGGCACCGCGCGTCCTGGCTGCGGCCGTCGGTCGGTGCGGCGCTCGCGGCCATCGGCGGCGCGTTGCTCGTTGCCGCAGGGATCGCGCAGATCCTGTAGCTCCGTTCGCGCATGTATAATGAGCGCCCATGGGGTACGCAGCGGGTGAACGCCCCGAGGTGGCGCGGCTCGAGGAATTGCTCGTCCTCTTCTCGGGCCAGCTGCGCGACCACCCGGGCGATCTGCAGACACGGCTGAAGCGGGCGGAGGTCTTGCGGCTGCTCGGCCGCGTCGACGAAGCCGTCAAGGCGTACCGCGAGGTGGCGTGGGCGCAGGCCGCGGCGGGCAACCTCGTTCAGGCGATCATGCTCTGCAAGCTGATCCTGGACCTGCGTCCGGAACACCAGGATACCCAGCAGATGCTCGCGCGGCTCTACGGGAGCAAACGGGCACGCGAGGTCAAGCGTGCGGTCCCCGTGGCGCGGTTGAGCGGGCGATGGGTCGCCGCGGCCCCGACGCTGCGACCTGATGCCGGCCCCGCCTACGTCGGGGACGCCGCCAAGACGGCCCAGCTGGAGCTCGACGACGGCGCGGCGCCGCTCTCCTCCCCCTCCCCCGCGATGCCCGCGGCCAGGGTCGTCGGGACGCACCACGAGATGTCGAGCCAATCGTGGCTCGTGACGCCGGCGCCGGGAGGGGCTGTGACCGTCGCCCCCGTGAGCCCTGCGGAGCAGGATCCCGCCGAGCGGGATCGCCCGACGATGCGCGTGGATTGCGTGGAGCCTTCCTCAGCAATGGGGCCGCCCCAAAGACGGTGGAAGGAGACGGCGCCGATGCCAGGGGCTCAGGCGTCGCGGCTGCTCCGCATGGACGCGGAGCTGGCCTACGGAGAGCAGCGCGGCGGGACGCGCGCCTACTCGTCGATCCAGCGTGAAGTCCGCGGGGCGGTCGAGTCGGCGTGCCGTCCGGATCCTTCGCCTTCGCCCTCTGAGGGCGCCGCACGCTGCGGGGGCACGAGCGCCGGGGCAGTGCCTCCGGCGGCCGCCGGGCTACCGAGCGAGGCCTTCGTCCCGGCGGAGGGCGACCCCGCAGCCGATGGGATCCCCGCGTTTCCGATCTTCTCGGGGCTCGGCGAGGAGGCGTTCCTCGCGCTCCTCGGGCGGCTGGAGCGCCGCGTCTACGCGGAGGGATCCCTGGTCCTCGTCGAGGGGACGCCGGGGGATTCGCTCTTCCTGGTGGCCACGGGGGCGCTAAGGGTCACGAAACAGGACGCGGACGGATCGACGGTCGAGCTGGGACGGCTCGCGCCGGGTGCCATCTTCGGGGAGTTCGGAGTGCTGACGGACCAGCGTCGGCACGCGACGGTGACCTGCGTGGAGGAGGCCGAGTTGCTCGAGTTGACCCGCCCCGTGCTGGCGGAGCTGGTCCGAGCTCACCCCGCGGTGGGCGAGACGGTCGAGGCCCTCTACGAGGAGCGAGTGCTGCAGATGGTCATGAACACCTCTTCCCTCTTCCGCGCGGTGTGCCCTGAGGAGCGCGACGAGGTGGTGGGGCTCTTCTGCGGCGAGCGGTTTCCTCCGGACGCGACCGTGGTGGCGGAGGGGCAGCCCGTCGGCGCGTTTTATGTCGTGTTGCTCGGCGAGCTGGCCGTCACCTGCCGCGGCGACGACGGCCAGGTGCACGAGCTCGGGGTGCTTCGAGAGGGAGACTACTTCGGTGAGATGTCCCTGATCACCGGACGCGAGGCCGGTGCCTCCGTTCGCACGCGATGCGTGACGGACCTCCTGAAGCTCGGGGCGGGCGACTTCTACGACCTGGCTGCGCGCCACCCGGAGGTCTGGGCGGAAGTGGAGCGCGGTGGCGACTCCCGGCAAGCGGCGAACGACCGGCTGCTCGCCGCGCGAAGGGCGAAAGCGTGTCTGTTCTGAATGGGTTTGACGCCCCGGGTGGCTTTGCATAGGATGCCCTTTGCCCCTTACCCACGACGACGGTGATCACCGTGCCTGACACACACGATTACGAGCATCGGCCGGAATCCGACGGCCTCGACGAGCCAACCGTACCCTTGATGGCGGAGGGACGCCCCGCGCTGCGCTACCGCGTGGGGCGCCTCGTGGTGACGCAGTCGGACGGCACGCGTTTCGAGCGGACGATCGACCTTCCACATGTACGCGTCGGGTCGGCACCCAACAACGACGTGACGATCTTCGATCCCTCGGTGTCCCGGTTCCACTGCGAGCTGCGCCACACGAACGATGGCTTCCTGCTGCGCGACCTCGGCAGCACGAATGGCACGGTTGTGGGCGGTCTGCGGGTCCGCGAGGCGGTCTTGCAGGACGACGTGGTGGTCCAGCTCGGTCGCTCCACTCTGCGTTTCATCCCGGGGAAGGAAGAGATCCGGGTCGACCCGTCGAAAGAGGTCCGCTTCGGCAAGCTGGTCGGTCGCAGTGAGGGGATGCGCGAGATCTTCGGCGTCCTCGAGAAGGTGGCGGCCACGGATCTCACGGTGACGATCCAGGGTGAGACGGGGACGGGCAAAGACCTCGTCGCGAGAGCGATCCACGAGGCGAGTCCGAGACGCGAAGGCCCGTTCGTGGTCTTCGATGCGGGCGCCGTGGCGTCGAACCTGATCGAGAGCGAGCTCTTTGGCCACGAAAAGGGGGCGTTCACCGGAGCCACCGAGCAGCGACAGGGAGCCTTCGAGCGGGCCGACGGGGGGACGCTCTTCCTCGACGAGATCGGCGAGCTGGCGCTCGAGCTTCAGCCGAAGCTCTTGCGTGCGCTCGAGCAGCGCGAGGTGCAGCGCGTCGGCGGGTCGAAGCGCATCCCGGTCGACGTCCGCGTGGTGTGCGCCACGAACCGGTCCTTGGTAGACGAGGTGAAGAAGTCTCGCTTCCGCGACGACCTCTTCTTCCGCATCTCCGTGGTGGTCCTCGCGCTGCCGCCGCTGCGCGACCGGCGTGAGGACATCGAGCTACTGGTCGACTCGTTTCTGCGGGCGGCGGAACCTCGCATGAGCGCCGCGGCCGACGCCGTCACGGTGCTACAGAACTACGATTGGCCGGGCAACGTGCGCGAGCTCCGGAACGTAATCGAGACGGCCAGGGCGATGTGCAACGATCCGGTCTTGCACGCGAAGGACCTCATCTTCGCGCACGATCGTGACATCTCTTCCCAGCGGAGCGCGGGGATGTCTCTCGCGGGGAAGACCCTCGAGAGCATCGAGCGAGCGGCGATCGCGCAGACTCTCGCCCACTGCGGCGGCAACCGCAGCGCGGCGGCCAGGGCGCTCGGGATCGCCCCCTCGACCCTCTACCTCAAGCTCAAGAAGTACGGCATAGGGTAAGACCCCGCCGACCGGCTACGCCCCGGACCACCCCGTCAGTTCAGCGTCACGGAGAGGTCGGCGGCGATTCCGCCCTCTTCTGCCTCCACGGCCACCGTGACGTCCTTGAAGCGGCCGAGGCTGCTCAGGGCCGAGCTGAGCATGAGCTTCAGCTCGGGCGGGATGTCGAGCTTGCCGATGGCCTCGACGGTCTTGAGCGGGTTGTAGTTCAGCACCGCGCCGTCGTCGGATTTGAGGAGCTTCTTCGCCCGGGGGCTCTGGACCTGGTCGAGGACGCTGTCTCCGCCCTTGGCGATCAGTTGCAGGGTCGCGTCCAGGCGGCCCGCGGTGGCAGCCACGAGCACCCCTTTCGCGAGCGCCCAGCTCAGCAAGGGCTGGCCGTCGCGCTCGAGGGTGTAGACCTTCGTGTCACCGACGGAGCGTATCCGGACCTCCTGGTGCCGCATGACGAGGAAGCGCTCGACGCGGGTCAAGAGCTCGGAGGCCTTCTGCTGGTCGTCGATCTGCGCCATCAGCACGACCGGCACGGAACCGACGAGGTCGGAGAAGCTCCGGGGGGGGCTTCGTAGCGCACCCGGGGCCGGCGGGAAGAGGCCCCCCGCATAGCGCCCCCCGAGGACGCCGTAGACGTCACGGTCCACGCTGAGCTGGTTGTCTCGCTCCAGGTGCTCCATGGTTTCGTAGACGCGGCGCTTGTTCCGTGCGGGGGCGATCTCCAGCGCCCGCTCCACGAGCTTCTTCACGTTCAGGGAGAGGCGTCCTACGAGGAGCGCGTCGCCCGCCAGGTACTTCGCGAGGGGGGGCGCGCTTCCCTTGCCGGTGAAGATCTCGCGCATCAGCTTCGCGCGATCCCCGGGAGCTGCGTAGAACGCCCGTACGGCGGCCCCTTCTGCCGAGGCCGAAAAACCGACCGCGAGGCCCCGCAGGTATCCCAGCAGCGTGCGCTCCGCGTCGTGCTGCTCCTTGAGATACTTGTGCATCCATTCGGACGAGTTCTTGAGCGCGTCGGTGGCGTGGCTCGCATGTTGCTGCCGAGCGGCGTTCCCGTCCACGTAGAGGAGCAGGTCGTGCCGCCCGACCTTGCCGCTCAGCTCGACGAAGCTCGGGTTGTCTTTGATGGACGCCTCGAGCTTGGTGATGGCGGCCAGGTGCTCGGCCACCCTGCCCTTCTTGCCGGCTGCGATCACGACGTGGCCCTTGACGAAGGTCCAGCCCCCGAGCGGCTCTTGAACCCCCTGCGGCGCCGCGAGAACCATCTTCTGGCCGGCGAGCTCCTTCTCGGTGTAGACGGCCGCCCCCCGCAGGATCCGGTTCACCTGCTCCCGCAAGTACTTGTCGAGGAGTGCCGAATCGGATGCGCCGAGGATGACCGTGACGTGCCCCTCTTTCCCCACGGCGACGGCCAAACCCTGCTCCGGGTTGATCCCCTTCTTGCGAAGCGTCTCCGGCTGCTGGGGGTCGAAGCCGAGCTCGCGCTGCACCGCCGCGGCCGGTCCGGCGAGGAGCGCCCCGGAGAGCACACCCTTCTCGAGCTTCTGGCGCAGGAGGGAGAGGTGCTTGAGGCTGTCCTGGAGCGATGGCACCACGACGACGGCGAGCGAATCCGCTGGAACGTAGCCGAGGGGCGCCTTGCTCCGACAGCCGGCGCAGCCACCTACACTCGCGAGGATTCCGAGGGCCAGGATCGGGGCTGCGCGGAGAATCCACCGAGGCGTCACCAAGCGCCGTCGCATCACGTTCACCTCCTCGGGATGTCGTTGTCGTCGATGGGCGAATCGACGGCGCCGAGCATGGCACACGCGCGGGGCAAAGGAAAGCCGACCTGGGCGCAGCTACCGAGGAGAGACGGGGCGGCCGAGGCCGAGGTAGAAGCAGAAGGCGACGACTACCAGCGCGTGCGAGATCTCGCCGCTAGCGATGCGCGACGGCACCTCCGCGAGCGGCAAGGTGAGCACGTCGAGGTCTTCCGTCACGTCCATGGACAGCTCTGCGACGGACTGGAGGCCCGTGGCGACGAAGGTGTGACAGAGGTTCGTCTGCACGGCGGGGTTGGGGGCGATCGCCCCGAGGCAACGCAGCTCGCCGGCGCGGAAACCCGTCTCCTCGAGGAGCTCCCGCCGGGCCGCATGCGCTGGGTCGGCGTCCTCCGGATCGATCATGCCCCCCGGGATCTCGAGCGTCGTCTCGTCGCGTCCATGCCGGTACTGGCGCACCATGACGACCTGCTCGTCGTCCGTGATGGGGATGACGTTCACCCAATCGGCGGTTTCGAGCAGGAAGAAGGGGTGGTCGAGGCCCGTGCGCGGCGAACGGCAGAGCTGCTCGTGGATGCTGAAGATGGGCGTCGTGAGCACTTCGTGACGTGAGAGGCGCTGCCAGCGGCGGGACATGGAGCCTCACAGGACCTGTGGCAGGGCGTAGCGGAGCATCTCGGTCTCCTGTTCGACGCGGCGAATGCCCTCCCACCAGTCGATGCTGCGGGCCACCTCCACCGCTTCGTCGAGCTTTCGGCGGGCCTCCTCCACGTCCCCGCCTATGCGGTGGATGCGCCCCAGATGCAGGAGGAGTGCGGCGTGGCGCGCGCGGTCCCCGACCTGTTTCGCGAGCTCGATGGCCTGCGTAGCGCGCATCTGCGCCTCGGTCCACTCGCCGCAGCTCAGGTGGACCTCGGCCATCTGCACCACGATGCGCAGCTTCGCCGACGCGGAGCGATCGCGCTCGGCCAGCTGCAGCGCGTCGAGGAGGTACCCGAGCGCGCGTCCGGCGAAACCGACCTGGCTGCAGACGACGGCGACGGACAGCAAAGTGGACCAGGCGGGCTCGCGCGGGTGAGCGATGCGTCCCGTGAGCTCGAGCGCCTGCAGGAGCATGCGTCCCGCGCGCTCGCGATCTCCGCCCAACCCGACGGCTCGCGCCAGCTCTCGCGTCACCTCCCCCATCAGCCCCTCGTCCCCGGCGGCGCGGGCATCGACCAGGGCGAGCTCGAGGCGTCGCCCGGCGCGCTTCACGTTGCCACGTTCCAGATCGATGCGGCCCAGCTCGAGGCGCAGCGAGGCGCGGGCCTTTTCGTGGCCCGCGGCGACCGAGAGGATCTCTTCCAGCACTCCTTCGGCGGCGACCAGGTCGCCGTTGGCCCGCAATGCCGTGGAGAGCCGTTGCGCGAGCTGCACGGCGAGGTGATCCAGGTCGGTCGGAGACATCCGGCCGCGGCCCCACTCCCGTCGGATGAGCTCGACGGCGCGGCTGTACTGCCGTATGGCCCCCGGATGGTCGAGCCAGCGAGCCGAGAGCAGCCCGACTCGCTCGAGCTCGCGGATCGCCACGGGGCTGTCGTCTGACTCGTAGGCGTGGGTGGCGACGGCGACGTCGGGGCGTCCCTCTTCGCGCAGGAGGCGAGCGGCTCGTCCGTGGATCTCGCGCCGGACCTCGGCCGGGATGGACGAGTAGACCACCATCCCCACCAGGGGGTGCACGAAGGTGTAGTGCTGGCGGCGGTTACGGGTGAGGAAGCCGAGATCCACGAGACGGTCGAGGAGTCCGGCGCCGACGTCTTCGGACATGAGTCGCGTGAGCCGCTCGGCGTCGGCCGGTTCGGCGAGCACGGCCATGTTCTGGAGGACGCGTCGATCTCGCTGCTCGACGCGCTGGAGCCGCACGGCGACGAGGTCGGCCACCTTCTCCGGTGGGTCCGCCAGGCTGTCGCGGGCGCGCGCGAACGCCAGCTGCTCGAGAAAGAGTGGCTGTCCTGCGGCGATCGCACAGAGCGCCTCGAGTCCGTCGGTGGGAGCCTCGGCCCCGAGGAGGGCGTGGAGCAGGTCGGCCGACGTTGGTATGTCGAGCGGAGGTAGTTCGAGCAGGCGCACCTCCTGGGGCCAGAGCTGCATCGCGTCCGGGGTATGGCTTATCAGAAGCGCCACATCCCCTCGCGGTGAAGCGGCCAAAGACGCCACGAGCTCGCGTGACGGCTCGTCGAAGCGCTGCAGGTCGTCGTAGACGAGCAGGAGTGGCCGCCGGGAGGCGCGACGGCGAATCGTCTCGCGGAAGGCCGCGGACCGCTCGCGTCGGCGCGTGTCGGCGTCGAGCTCGCTGAGCGGACTCGGCAGTCCGAAGATATCGTGGAGTCCGGGAAGCTCCGTGCGGTCCACCTCCGCAGCCTCCGTCGCCTTGCGCAGGAGCTCGGGGTCGACCGACTGTTCCGGCGGCAGGTCGAGGCAGGCGGCAATCGTTTCCTGCGCCGGCCTCAGGGGGCGAGGCGTCCACCCCGGATCCGGCCGGCACCGCACGACGCTCATGCCGCGGCGTTCGGCGCGGCGAATGACCTCGTCGAGCACCCGGCTCTTGCCGAGGCCGGCCTCGGCCTGCAGGCGAAGGGCGCGCGGACCGCTGCCCCCCAGGAACTCGTCGAGCGTTCGGAGCGTTTCGGTGCGCCCCAGGAGCGGGGCCGGCCGGCGAATGGCTCCGGGGGTGGCGTGAGGATTCGTGGCCACGCGGGGAGCGGCCTCGGAAGTGGCCCCCTCGGAACGCGGACCCAGCTCGCCCTTGAGCTGGTCGATCTGCTCCTCGCTGAAGAACTCGAGGAGCACGTCGGGGGAGCTCGCCCGCGGGTCCCCTTCGGGCCACACGCCGGTCATCTGCGCCCACGCCGACAACACGTCTCGGAACTGGGCCGCCGACGCGATGCGGTCGGCGGGGTCCTTGGCCAGCGCCCAGAGGACGATGGCGTCGAGGGCGGGCGGGATGCGCCGTTCGGGGCGCCGGCGCGACGGCGGTTCGGGGGGGGTCTGGACGTGGGCCATCATGGTGGCCACGGCCGACTTGCCCTTGAACGGCACAGTGCCGGTGAGGAGCTCGTAGAGGATGACGCCGAGGGCGTAGACGTCGCTGCGGGGGTCGAGCTTCTCGCCGCGCGCTTGTTCGGGGGACATGTATTCGGGCGTGCCCGGCACGAGGCCAGGGGTGGTAACGGACCGATCCTCGAGGTCCAGCATCTTCGCGATGCCGAAGTCGAGCACCTTCACGAAGTCGAAGCCGGACTGCTCGAGGAGGACGACGTTCTCGGGCTTCAGGTCGCGGTGGATGATGTTCAGGTGGTGGGCCGCGTCCACCGCCTCCATGGCCTGGCAGAGCGTGTGGGCCACGCGCCCGAGGGGGAGCGGGTAGTCCTGCCGGAGGACGCGGTCGAGCGAGCGGCCGCGCAGGTACTCCATCACGATATAGAGAATTCCGGCCTCGTTCTGTCCGAAGTCCAGGACCGCGATGCTGTGCGGGTGGTTGAGCTGGCTGGCGGCGCGCGCTTCGTTCGTGAACCGCGCCAGGGCCGTCTCGTCGCCGAGCAGATGCCGGTGCATGATCTTGACCGCCACCGAACGCCCCACCCCGAGCTGGTCGGCGCGATAGACGCGCCCCATGCCTCCGGAGCCGATGACCTCTCGAAGCACGAACTTCCCCCCGATCGTGGCGCCGAGCATGGGCTCGGCCGCATCTTCTTGGGGAAGATTGGTCAGGTCAGCGCCGCATGAGGGGCAGAATCGATGCCCCGACAGGCACGGCGCGGCGCAGCTTGGACAGACGCGCATGGGCCACATGATACTCCAGCCGGGAGGTCGCACGAAGCCTGGCCGCCGGGCGGCACCGGGCGGTGGACGGGCCGACTTCCACGGGTTTGCTCCTTGCGTGGCCCCTCCGGGGCAGCGTAGACTCAACCGCAGGATCGGCGCGTCGCAGAGGGGTAGCGGCCGATTGCCGATCCGCTCGCCCGCTTCGCGGGAGAGAGGCGCTTGGCGAAGATGATGATTGTAAGAGCCAAGTTTAGAGATCCAAGGGACTTTCTAGATTCCTACCAGTCCCAGTTCCAGAGCGGCGGGCTCTTCGTCGCCACGCGCCTGAACTACGGCCTCGGCAGCTCCGTCGTGGTGGACGTGCGGTTCCCGCAACTCCGCAATACCGTCCTCATTCGCGGGTTCGTCGCCTGGCGCCGACCGGGCCGACAGCGGAGCAAGGTGCGGGGGGGGATCGGCGTGGAGTTCTTGGCCTCGGAGCGGCTCAAGCGCGACTTCCTGCTCTCGGTAGCGCGCGGCGAGGTGGTGGACATCGTTCAGCGCCGACACCGGCGCTTGCCCGTGAAGCTCAAGGTGGAGTGGCGCCTCAAGGAAGCTCGGTCTCGGTACAGCAGTCTCCTCGAGGACATCGGCGAGGGAGGCGCGTTCATCCGCACCACCGACTTCATGCCGCTGGGCAGCCCGGTGATACTGGACATCAGCGTCCCGGGGAGCGAGACCACGATCCCGATCGAAGGGCGCGTGAGCTGGACCCGTCACACGTTGCACGACGAGGGTATGGGCGTGGAGTTCCGCTGCCGGGACCAGGGCGGAGCGCGGCGGCTGAAGGAGCTGGTGCGGCGAATCGAGGACCTAGCCTACCAGGCTGCCGATCGAGCCGCCACGGCCGGCTGACGGCGCTCTACTGCATCCCGAGCGCGTAGAATCCCCCCTCGTTGCTGAGGACCGCCACGACCCCCTGCCCTACCGTGGGAGGGGCGCTGATGCCGTATCCCGGGTCGAAAACCTGTAGCAGGCGGCCCGAGCGGGCCGACGCGACGCAAAGGCCCATCTCGGTCCCCGTGAGGAAGACGTAGGGGCCCGCCACGACGGGGGCGGACGGAACGCCCTTGGCGAGCGCCTGTCGCCACAGCTGGCGCCCGCTCAGGTCGAGCGCGACGAGGCCGACGCGTGGGGCAGCCAGGAAGAGCCGCCCCCCGCGAGCCGCGACCGACGACGCGCCCTCGACGGGGAAGTGCCAGCGGACCGAACCATTCTCCGGGGAGAGCGCGAAGACTCCCCCCGAGTAGGTGGCCGTCACGAGCTGCCTGCCGGCGATGACGGGGGTGGCGTCCACGTCGAGAAATCGTTTCTCGGGGTTGTCACCGCCCAGGCTGCGCGTCCAGACGACCTCGCCGCTCGTGACGCGCAGCGCCGCGACGACGCCGTCGGAGAAACCGGTGTAGGCCATTCCTCCGTGCACCGTGACGCCCGCGTGGCCGTCGATCGTGAAGCCCTCGGGCGCTTCGCGCTCGTACTGCCAGCGCCACTTGCCGGTGGCGGCGTCTATCGCATAGACCCGATCTTCGTTGGTGGTGAAGAGCAGCAGCCCGGCGGCCTCGGCGGGAGGGTGCAGGATCGTCCCCTGCGTGGTGTAGCTCCACCTCAGCTGCCCCGTGCGCGCATCCAGGGCGTAGAGCTTCCCGTCGTTGGCGCCGAAGTAGACGGTGTCGCGCGAGGAGACGTAAAGAGGCCGAGACGAGATGCCTCCGCCGGTTGGAAAGGACCAGCGAACGCGGCCGCTAGCCTCGATGGCGAGAAACCGCCGGGCGCTGGATCCGACGTAGAGCGTCCCCCGCGCGTCGAGCGTCGCCGCGGCCCATTCCTGCGGCCGGTAGTCGAGAAATCGCCGCTGGACCAGACGCCTCTGCCAGCGCAGGGACATCACGGCCGTGGGTCGGAGGCTGACGGCCGGCGAGGAGTCGTCGAAGCGGTACGCGCCGGCGCAGCCGCTGACGAGGAGCCCCGCGAGGGCCAGGGCCGTGAGGTTCGAGCGCGAAGCGGGCCGAAGCACCGGGGCTGGCCTACTTCCCCTCGAGCATCGCGAGCCGCTCTCCGGCTCGACTGGCCAGCGCGGGCGAGCCCTTCTGCTGGATCTGCTTGAAGCGCGCGACCGCCTCCTTGACCTGCCCCTTGAGCGCCAGGATGCGGCCCTCGTGGTACAGGGCGAGGTAGCGCTGCTCGCCTTCGCCGGGAAGCTTCTTGATCGTCTCGATGGCCTTGTCGAGGAGGTTCCGGGCCTCGTAGCAGTAGATGAGCCCTTCGAGCGCCGACGTGCGCAGCGCCTTGTCGGTAGATTCCTTCAGGAAGCGGTCGTAGTCGGCGATGGCCTCGTCGAAGCGCGCGCGCTCGAAGCGAACCCCGGCGCGAAGCAGGAGCGCCATTCGGGCGACCTCCTTCCCCGCGTGGCCATCTACCACCTTGGAGAACTCGGTCTCGGCGGCTTCGAGCTTCTTCAGGCGCGTACTGAAGTGCGGCGTGTCGTCGTCGTCGTCCTTGGCGGCCTTGGCAGGTTCTGTCGAGACGGGCGCGTAGTAGATGTCGAGCGCGCGTCCGAAGGCCGCCGTGGCCTTCTCGGCCTGCGCCTCGCGGAAGTAGGACCACGTCCACGCCGCGGCGACGATCACCACGGCGACCCCGAGCATGACCAGCACCCGGGTGGCATGGTCGCTGATGAAGGTCCACGCCCTGTGGCTCAGCGAGATGAACTCGTCGGGTTGCTTAAGTTCCTTGTTGCGCGTGTAGCTCTTGGCCACGGCCCGTTTTCCTTCTGCGGTGCGGACCGCTCACGAAAGTGGGCGATTGCCGCGTGATCTCGAGGGGCTTGTTAACAGACCGCGCCGCCGGTGTCAACGGCGGCCCTGCAGCGTCGACCGCCCCCGGGGCGCCGCGGTTGCCTCATCGTCCTCCGCCGGCGTAGCGTAGGTCGCGTGCCGCGTCATCCCCTCGTTCGCCGCCGTGTGCGGTGTCCGCCGCTGGTCGGCGGGATCTATCTGGCCGGGACCATCATGGGTCTGGCCTCTGGGAGCCGCGCGCTCGCGGCCGACCCCGGGCGGGCCGCTAGGATCGTGCTGGGGGCCGCTCCGGCCTACGCGTACCTGGTGCTCGAGGGTCGCGTCGAGCCGGCCGGAGGCGGTGGATCGATCTTTCTCCGCTACGGCGTGACCGAGGCCATCGCGGTCGGCGTGACCGGCCAGTGGACCGCCCACGCCATCGATTCGGCGGAGGGAAAGCCCGGGGGCACCTACCAGGTCCTCGGTGCGGCAGCCACCCTCAGCTACGCGCTCGACTGGGCCTCTTTCTCCCCCGCCGTCGAGTTCGGCGTGGGCGTGATGAGGCGACGCTTTCGCGACACCTCGGCCACCGACGCGACGCTTCGGGTGGGCCTTTCGGGCGATTATTGGTTTCGCCCTTGGCTCGCCGTTGGGGCCGCCATCCACTACCACGCGTTCGTGACCGACCTGGGGCAGTTCCCGGCCTACGTCGATCTAGGCCCGCGCGTGGCGCTGCGCTGGCCCTGAAGCCGGATCCAGAGCAGCGGCGCTGCAGCGAGGATCAGCAGGGCCAGGATCGTGGAGGTGGACAGCCCGAGGAGCTGCCCGCGGGTGGGATCGCCGCGCAGGTGTTCGGTGCCCAGACGGAGCAGCGCGTAGCCCACGAGGTGGACGACGATGAGGCGGTGTCTGGCCCACCCCCGCCGGTGGAGGGCTAGCGTCAGCAGACCGAGGAGAAGGAGCCCGCCGGCCTCGTAGAGCTGCACCGGGTGGAGGGGCATCACGCCGCGGGAGCTTTCGGTGGCCGGCGCGCGGGGATCCCCGTAGAGTACCCCCGGCCAGGGTGCTTCCGCCGGCGACCCGTAGCAGCAGCCTCCGGCGAGACAGCCGAGCCGGCCGAACATCTGTCCAACCGCCACGGCCGGCGTGCCGGCGTCCAGGATCTCCCGCCACGGAAGGCGGAAGCGCATCGCGAAGAGCCATGCCGCGAGGAGCCCGGCAAACAGCCCGCCGTACCATACGAGGCCGGGCGAGCCCGGGTTGGCGAGGTAGCTCCGAAAATTGATCGCGACGTCGAGCGCGGCCGCTCCGAGGACTCCGCTTCCCAGAGCCACGAGCGCGACGCTGACGGCGTCGGAGAACTTCACGCCGGCCCGACGAACGAGCGCGGCGAAGAGGAGCGTGGCGAGTCCGGCGCCGAGGAGCAAGGCCACGGCGAAGGTCGGTACCGGCCGTTCCCAGGGCCCCATGCTCCATCGAAAGAGCTCGGGATGCATGCTGTCGACCGCGCCGGGTCCTCAGGGGGCGCGTTGCTCCTGCACCTGTCGCAGCTTCTCGCCGGCCTTCTCGTTCCGTCGTCGTTCTCGCTCTTGTTCTCTCCGCGCCTTCTCGACCGCCTCCTGCATCCCCTTGCGGAACTCGCGTCCCACGTCCTCCATGCGGTCGCCGACCCGGCGCATGCACATCTGGCAGGTGGCGAAGATCAGGGCGCTCAGCACCGCGGCGATGATCCCGAGGACGATCCCCGCCGTGGCCATCCCTGTGGGTTGTCCCTGCTCCGTGGCCCCCTTGCGCGCGACCACGCCCAGGATGAGGGCCACGACTCCGAGCAGCAGGCCCACGATCTGGGTCACGGAGAACGACGGGACGAGCGCCAGGAGGAGCCCGATGATGCCAAGTACCAGCGAGGCGACGGCCACGAGCTCTCCTTTCGTGCGGGTGGAGCGGGGGGCGGTTTCGAGCGCTTCGCCCCCTCGCGGTGCAGATGTTCCGGGCGGGCGTCCGGCCTGTCAAGCGGACGGGCGCCAGCCAGGGGAGACCGGGCGTCGATTGCCGTCTCGTGGCGGGCGTGCTAGGACACCGCCGGCGACGAGGCCCAGCAGCGACATGACCACCGAAGTGACCGACGAAGGGAAAGGGACCGAGACGCGCGCCGGGATGGTCGCGATCGTGGGCCGGCCGAACGTCGGCAAGTCCACCCTGCTGAACGCGTTGCTCGAGAACAAGCTGGCCATCGTCAGTCCCCGGCCGCAAACCACCCGCAACCGGATCCTGGGGGTGCGGACCTTCGAGCGCGACCAGCTGGTGCTACTCGACACGCCGGGAATCCACCGCGGCAAGGCGGACCTGAATCGCTTCATGATCAAGGAAGCGCTGGGCAGCCTGCAGGGCGTGGACGGGATCCTCCTGGTCACCGAGGTGGAGCCGCGGTCGGCCAAGGCCGCGGCCGAGGGCGGCGCGCTGCAACTGCACGAGGAGGATCGGTTCGTCCTCGAGCAGGTGAAGCAGCACAAGGACGCGTCGGCGCCGTTGCTGCTCGCGATCAACAAGATCGATCTGCTGGCCGACCGGCGCACGGTTCTTCCCCTGATGCAGGCCTGGTGCGAGGCCGGCTTCGAGCGGATCGTGCCCATCTCGGCCCTCGCGGCTGACGGGGTGGACCGGGTGATCGCCGAGCTGAGGGCGCTCCTGCCCGTCGGCCCGCACCTCTACCCGGAAGACATGTTCACCGACCGGGCCGAGCGATTCCTGGTGGGGGAGCTCATTCGGGAGCAGGTCTTCACCCGCTGCCACCAGGAGATCCCCTACGCGGTGGCGGTGGAGGTGGAGCGCTTCGAAGAGCGTCCCGACCGGGGGGACGTGTGCATCGACGCCTTGATTCACGTCGAGCGCCCGGGCCAGAAGGCCATCGTCATCGGGGCCGGCGGGACGATGATCCGGGACATCGGCACCGCGGCTCGAGACGAGATCGGTCGTCTGCTCGGCTGCCCGGCGCACCTGCGCCTGACGGTGCACGTGGAGGCGGAGTGGAGCCGTAGGCCCGGGCCGCGGCGGCGCTTCGGCTACGAATGATGCTTCCGCTGGTGGCCATTGTCGGGCGTCCCAACGTCGGCAAGTCGACGCTCTTCAACCGGTTGGTCGGCCGCCGCCGAGCGCTGGTCTTGGACCAGCCCGGCATGACGCGCGATCGGCACTACGGGCGCGTGACGAAGGGACCGCGTCCCTTTCACCTCGTGGACACGGGCGGCTTCGAGCCGGACGCCGCGGACGGGATCGAGGTCGAGGTGCGCGTGCAGGCGCGCGTGGCGGTCGAGGAGGCGGACGTCGTCATCCTGGTCTGCGACGCACGGCAGGGGATCACGCCCACCGACGAATACCTCGCGCGGGAGCTGCGGGCCTCCGGTCGCCCGGTGCTCGTGGTCGCAAATAAGGTGGACGGCCGGCCGCAGGACCCGCTGATTGCGGAGTGCCACCGGCTCGGGCTGTCGCCGGTCGTGGGCGTCTCGGCGGAGCACGGCCGAGGTGTCGAGGAGCTGTTCGACGCGATCACCGAGGCGCTTCCGCCGGGCGACGCGCCGGCTTCGGATCCCCAGGCGTCGATTCTCGCCGGGTCGGATGAGGACGGGGAGTTCGACGATGGCGAAGACGACGACGGCGCCCCGGGCGCGGAGCACGACGACGCGGCGGAGACCGAGGAGAGCGTCGTCGCCGTCCCCGAGGGGCCGATCCGCGTGGCGCTCGTGGGGCGTCCGAACGCCGGGAAGTCCGCGCTGCTCAACCGACTGATCGGGCAGCAACGATCCATCGTCTCTCCCGTCGCCGGGACCACGCGGGACCCGGTAGATGCGGAGCTCGATCTTCCCGGGGGGAGCATCGTACTGGTCGACACGGCGGGCATTCGGCGCCGCAGCAAGACAGAGGAGGCCGCGGAGAAGCTGTCTGTCCTGCGCGCCATGCGGTGCATCGAGGAGGCCCACATCGCGTGCCTCCTCGTGGATGCGCAGACGGGGGTCGCGACCCAGGACGCACGGATTGCGACCATGGCGCTGGAGGCGGGGCGCGGACTCGTCCTGGTCTTCGCGAAAATGGACCTCATGGGGCCGGCAGCAGCCGCGCGGCGCCGCCTGCTCGAGCAGCGCGACGACGAGCTGGGTTTCGTGGACTACGCGCCGGTGGTCTATCTCTCCTCCGTCACGGGCGCGGGGGTGAATCGCCTCCTCCCGACCGTTCGACGGGTGCGGGCCCAGTGCGGTCGCCGCATCGCCACTGCGGAGCTGAACCGGTTTCTGGAACACGCGGTAGAGTCGCACCCGCCGCCCGCTTTCCGCGGACGACCGGTGCGGCTCTACTACGGCACCCAGGCTCGCGTGGCGCCGCCGACCTTCGTCGTCAGCACGAACGCGGTGGGTGGCGTGACTACGGCTTACCGGCGCTATCTCGAGAACCGGCTACGCGACCGATTCGGGTTCGCCGGAACCCCGATCCGGCTCGTCTTCCGCCAGCGCGGCCGGAAGGGCGGTCGCGAGAGCTGAGACGCCGGTTTCGGTTAGGCGTCCTGCTGGCCGCCCGTCGCGGCCGGTCGGCAGCTCTCGAGCTTTCGATCGCGCAGCTCGCGGAGCGTGTCCAGGCACCGCTTGAGCTCCCCGGACGCCTCGGGACCCATCTGGGCGAGCTGGCGCTCTGCCGCCGCGATGGCCTCTGCCAATTGCGCCGCTTCGTGCTCGGTTTGCGTTCGCAGGGCGGTGTGCATGTCCTTGAACACCAGCCAGAACTCCTGCAGGAGGTCCCCCTTGCGGAGGTCCCACAGGGATTCGAGCTTGCCGTCTCGCACGTCCTGCATGTGCCGTCCGATCTTGTAGAGCGGGCCGGCAACCTTGTGCGTGAGCATGATGCCGTAACCCGCTAGCACGACCGAGAGGAGCGTCCCGAAACCGACGAGGATCCAGAGGCGGGTCTTGTCCTGCTCGTGCAAATCCTCCTTCACCTGGCGCACCTCGTCGTCGGTCAGGCTCCCGAGCGCCTTCACCTCCACGATGCTCGAGGCCTTGCGCATCTCGTCGTACCAGAAGTAGCCGAGCCCCGCGGTGAGCAGCGCGCTCACCACGACCATGATCAGCGTGAAGTGGAGCTGATAGCGACGATCCAGAAGGTAGTTTCGCAGTTTCCGTCGGTGTACGGCCATCTCGTCCCTCCCTACTGCGAGCTCAAGTAACTCTGTACGATGTGCTGACGCGCCCCCTGGGCGGCTCCTTGCACCAGCTCGCGGTACAGACCCTCGGCGGTGGCAGGCTTGAAGTCTCCCGCCGGGACCGACATGCTCGCGCCGCCGGTGTAGAACGCCTTCATGCTGTGCTGCGGAAAGGTCGCCAGCGAGACCTTGATGTTACAGGAGAGCTCCACCTCGCCACCTTGCGGCGCGTGGCTCAAGCTCACGATGGCGCCGTCCAGGGCGAAGCCTTTGATGCCACGCCGGGCCAGGTCGGCGCTCGAAGGCACGGCCCCTGCCCCACCGCCCCAGCGCGTCGCCACCCCCGCCACCTTGGAGAACTCCGCGAGCAGCGCCTCGCCGAGCGCCGCCGCCAGGCGAGGCCCACCCTCCTTGGCGGTGTTGGTCATCTTCCCGAGGGTGACGAAGAGGCGCGTTCCCGGGGCGGGGCCTCCGGCGGCCTGTTCGCGGCTCAAGGCCTCGAGGGCCTTCTTGGCCTGGGTGCGTGCGAAGGGGTGCTCGTCTTGCTGCGCGAGTTGCTTGAGCGCCGGGATGGCGCGTGCGTCCCCGAGCGCTCCGAGGGCGGCGGCCGAGACGCCGCGGACCATGGGGCTTGCATCCTTGAGCGCCTGCAGGAGCGCCGGCGCGGCTCGGGGATCCTTGAGCTTCGCTAGCGTGAGGGCGGCCTGGAGTCGAACCTTGGAGCTCGGATCGGTGCGCAGGATCTGAACCAGGCGCTCGATGCGGTCGGCCCAGGCCGTCCGTTCGCCGCCAGCGAGGACCGCCACGAACACAGCCACGAGGAGGCGTTGTACCGTCATGCCGGGGGGCGTGGAGACCTGCTCAAGGCGCCTCGTGCGGGGCGGCGGATGTCGTGCCGCAGGCCCGCCCATGGTAACAACCGAGGGCTACCCGGTCAAACGACCGTGACGGTGCGCCAACTCGACGTAGCGCGACGCGGTCTCGGCGATCATGCGTCGCTCTTGCTCGGTGATGGGACGAGCCACGCGGGCCGGAGAGCCCACGATGAGGGATCCGGGGGGATACTGCTTCCCGGGGGGCAGGAGGGAGCCGGCCGCCACCAGACTGCCCGGCCCGACGTGGACTCCGTCCAGGATCGTCGCGCCGATCCCGACGAGGACTTCGTCGGCGATCCGGCACCCGTGCAAGATCGCGCCGTGGCCGACGGTGACGCGGTCGCCGATCACGACCCCAAAGCGATCCGTGGTGACGTGGATGACGCACCGGTCCTGCAGGTTCGTCGCGCTGCCGACCTGGATCGCCTCCACATCGCCCCGCAGGATCGATCCGTACCACACGCTGGACGACGCCCCGAGCGTCACGCGCCCGAGGACGAGCGCGCTCTCGGCGACGAAGACCTCGGCCCCAAGGACCGGGGTTGCTCCTTCGAAGGATTGGATCATGCGCTGCGGGCGAGGCGTCGTTCGCGGCCGGCGAGGACGATCCACAGGCCGCAGGCCGTGAGGGCCCCCGCCAGGTCGGCCGTCACGTCGAGGACGTCCGGGTTCCGGTAGGGCACGAAGCTCTGGTGGATCTCGTCGAGAACGCCGTACGCCAGCATGAGGGCGCTCGCCACGGCGGCGCAGGTCAGCGCCCTCCAGCCGCGACTACGGCGGAACGCGCGTGCCGTGAGGAAGGCCAGGAGGCCATAGGCGAGGAAATGGGCGAGCTTGTCCTGCCAGGCAAAGAACTCGTAGCGCAGGGTCGTCCCCGGCAGGGACGAGAGGCCGAAGATGCAGAGCGCCACGGCAGCGGGGGGAGCCCAGGCCCACACGAGGCGAGGCCTCGCGCGGGGCCGAAGAAGCGCTACATCTTCCACTTGCCGAACTCCTCGTCGGGAAGGCTCTCCAGCCAGTCCGCGGCGCGCGGAGGATCTTCGGATGCCAGCGCGGGATCCGCGCTGGCGTGGGCCGCTGTCACCGTCGGGCGGGCCGTCGCCGACAGCACGCGCTCGTTGACGAAGATGGCGCAGCCGGTGCGCAGGGCCAGGGCCAGCGCGTCGGAGGGCCGGGCGTCCACCTCGGACCGCTGCTCTCCCTGCTGGAGGATGATGCGCGCGTAAAAGGTCTGGTCGCGGACCTCCGTCACCACGATGTGCACGACCTCTGCGCCGCACGCGCTGAGCAGCGAATACATGAGGTCGTGCGTCATCGGGCGAGCGAACTGCACTCCCTCTAGGGGAACGGCGATGGCGCTGGCCTCGGCGAGCCCGACCCAGATGGGGAGGAGGTGGCCGCCCTCCAGGCCTTCCAGCAGGACCAGCGGAAGCCCGTTACACGGGTCTACGGTAAGTCGAGCAACCTTCATTGGAATCAGCACTGCCCCGTCCCCTTCCCCCGCCGCACCGGCGACCCGCATCGCGCCGGACCCGGTCGGTCCGCCCGGCTCAGACATGGCGTGAACCTTTCACGAAAATCTCCAGGGCTGCTGGACTAAGATCGCCAACTGACGAGCTTTTTGAAATCTACCATCCCCCCTCCGAGGGGGTCAAGGCGACCGGTCGGAATACCGTCTTTGAGCTCTCGCCGAGCTACGAAGGAAGTAGGCGGATGTAGGTTTTTTGACTTCATTGGGCTACTGCCCGATGGTGGTCCTACACAAGGACGGTTCATGACCCACGATCGACGCAGCTTTCTCCGACTCAACATCGCCGTTCCCCTCACCGTGGAATCGGTCCTCCACGGGACGGTCACCTGCCTCGCACGAAACATCTCGGAGGGCGGGGTGTTTCTCGAGACCCAGACGCTCCTGCCCCTCGGCAGTCTGATCCGGATCTGGTTCGCCGGCGCGCACGGCGAGCGGGCGCTGTGCCTGCTCGGCACCGTGCGGAACCACTACTCCCTCGACTACGGAGATGGTGGCCAGTACCGGCGCATGGTAGGCATGGGAGTTCGCTTTCGCGAGCTTGGATCAGCTGCCGAAGAGGCAGTGCTCGGGCGCGTGCTGGCCTCGGATAGTCCGCGGGGGACGGCTCTCGTGCACTGAGCGGCCTCTAGGTCACCCGCCAAAAACTGGACACCCTCGCACGCGCTCTGTTACTCCTCGAGCCGTTGGGCCAGCCGAGGTGCGGGAGCGGCGTCCATGGCACTGCAGAGGCTCAAGCGTTCGACGATCGCTTCCTGTGCGCTCGCTTGCCTGGCGGCTTCGGGCCTTCCGGGCGCGGCCCCGGCGTTCGCCTCTTCCGGCGCGCCAACCTCTCCCTTTCACCGCTTCACGGGACGTGCGGCCCGGCTGCAAGTCGGCCGACTCGCCGCGCTTCGCAGACAGCTCGGGTCCGCAATCACCGCGGAGCGGCGAAGTGCCCTGCGCGAGCTCTCGACAGCCACGGCGGGGGATCTGCCGTTGCTCGTGACGGAGCTGAACCGCCCGACGACTTGCTCCGCCGAGGAGCAGAAGGGGACCCTGCGGGCGCTCGGGGCGCTGGTGCCGGATCGCGCCGGACGATTCGACTCCACGGGCGCCGGCAGGGCCGAGGCCGACTGGCTCGAGGCGCTGCTGATGCCTCCGTCGCGGGTCGCGCGAGGGAGCGCGGCGCTGCGGGCCATCGCCGACGCACGGTATACGGTCGCACTGATGCGGGCCATCGCGGGGACGGGCCACCCCGACGCGGCGGCGGCGCTGCTCCATTTTGCCTTCCGGCACCAGGGGGCCTACCGGGACGAGTGTGGGCGCCTTCTGCGCGGGATGGGCGACCGGGCGGTGCCGGCGCTCGTGCGGGCGCGCGCGACGACCGATCCTCTGGCCTACAAGATCACCCGGTACGCGGCGTATCAGCTCGACCGGATGAACCGTGCCCGGCCCGAGCTCGCGCTCCAGCAGACGGACCCTGTACTGCTCGCGGCGATCCTGATGGCCTACGGCGAGGTGCGCGACCCGGCGGCGGTGGACGGCGTGGTGAAGCTCGTGGACTCCCCGACGAGGGAAGTGCGGCAGGCCGCGCGCTGGGCCACGCTGCGCTACGTGACGGGCGCCCCGCCGAAGGAGGAGAAGCGACGCCTGAAGCTGCCCGGCGGCAAGAAGACCGACGACGAGCAGGCCCTTTACATGACCTATCGGCAGCTCGCGCACCACGCGCTCGCGGCGCGCCTTCTGGAGGAGGAGCCTGCGACGCCGCGGCGATCTGCGACGCCCGCCGCGGGGGAGGAGCGCCTGCGTCACCTCAAGAGAGACTACGGTCCTCGCGAGCTGGCGGAGCGACTCTTCCGTCTTCAGGACCAGCGTAGGGAGGAGCGTCAGCGGGGCGAGTATCTTCGCGCCGAGGCGATGGTGCGGGGCGGGAGGCTGGAGCCGGCGCTCGCTCGCTTCGGGGAGCTCCTCGCGAACGCGCCGGATCATCCGCAGGCGCCGCACATGGCGCGCATCTTCGGCAAGCGAGGGACAGAGCTCCTGGAGGCCCGTCGGTACGACGAGGCCGTTCACCTGCTGACCGTCGCCCTGCACCTCCTTCCGGAGGGGCGGGCGAGGGACCTCATGAAGGCCCGGAGGGCCATGGCGGAGGCCCTGCGGGACCGCGCGCAAGGGGGGCGCGGCGAGTGGCAGTCCCGCGCCGCCGCGCTGCTCGCCCCGGGGCAGGCGAGCGACGAGAAGGCGATCTACGAGCGCATGGCGGCCCGCCGGCGGTGGTCGATCCTGCTGGGAGGCGCGCTGGCCGTGGCGTTGACGGTGGTCTTCTGGGCCCTTCGCGTGGGGCGTCGCCGACGAGACCTCACGTGACGCCACCGCGGGGCCGCTTGATCGCGCTCGAGGGACTGGACGGCGCGGGGACGACGACGCAGGCCCGCCTTCTCGTGGAACGCCTCGTGGCCGCTGGCCTGCCGGCGTACCTGACCCGCGAGCCCACGGACGGGCCGATCGGCCGGCTGGCGCGCGAGGCGCTGCGAGGTGGGGCGGGAGGGGTTTCGCGCGCCACGCTCGCCCTGCTCTTCGCGGCCGACCGGTTGGATCATCTGGCCCGAGAGATCCAGCCGCAGCTCGAGGCAGGGATCCACGTCGTGAGCGATCGGTACGTATACTCGTCCTTGGCCTACCAGAGTCTAGATCTGGATCCAGCGTGGGTGGCCGAGCTCAACCGGCACGCCCCCGACGCCGACCTTACCGTCTGGCTCGACGTGGTCCCCGAGGTGGCGCAGACCCGGCTCGCGCAGCGGGGCGGGCCACGGGAGATCTTCGACCCGATGGAACAGCAGCGGAGGGTCGCAGCGTCCTACGAGGCCCTCCTCGGGGGATCCGCCGACCGAGGCGCGATCCACGGCCGGGCACCTCGCGCTGTGCGCATCGACGGGACACAACCCGTGCTGGTGGTGGGCGAGGAGATCTTCCTCGCGGTAGAAAAAATTTGCGGCGCGCCCACGGGTCTGCCAGCGTAGGGGCGGAAAATGCGCCTTCGCCGACCATTTTCCACCGATGGGACCGAGGTACATCCGGCGAGCGCCCGGGGAAGCTTCCTGGTCGTCGTGGCGCTCGCCGGATGTGCCGCACACTCCTCCCCTCCCCCCGCGCAATCGTCCCCCGTCATTCCGCCCGGAAATGTGGCGTCCGTGCCCCGTGCAGCCTCCGCCGGCGTGGCGCCTGCCCCGCCCGAGGAAGGTTCCTCGTCGTCGGCGCTCTTCGTCGTCCGTCTGCCTGACGGGCGCGCGGCGCTGCGCCGCGGGGGGTTTGCGGACTGGCTCCGAGCGGGGGCTCAGCGCTTCATTGCGCTCATCGACGTTCGCCCGACGTTCCGTCGCGGGCGGTTCTTCGGTTGGCGAGTGCGGGCCTACCGGGGTCCGGGGGAGCTTCTGGCCGGAGACATCGTCCGGGCTGTCAACGGCCGCCCCATCGAGCGGCCGGAAGAGTTCATGGCCGTCTGGAGCGCAGCGGGGGCCCGAGAGGAGCTCACGGTGCACCTCGTGCGCGGCGCGCAGTCCGTGCACCTACGCTTGCCCATCGTCGACTGAGTTGAGGTCCTTTGAGCGGGCGTCGCCACGGGCAACGGTTCGCAACGCCAAGTGACGCTGCGGCGGGGCGGTACGGCAGGATTGTCTCGGCGTCGCCCGGCGGCTACGATGAGGCGTCTCCACGGGAAGGGTGCAACGCGACATGATCTCCTACGAAGACCTCTGTCAGGCTCTCGACCGGTACAAGACGCGCCAGGGACGAGCTGCGGAGCTGGCCGCACTCGAGCGCACCGAGCCCGCGCCCGAAGCGGCGCCTCCGGGAGCAGCTCGGGGAGGGGCGCGAGGTGCCGGATCTCGCGCCGCTGCGACCCACGAGCACGCAAGCTTCGGAGCAGACAGCGTGGCAGAGGATACGAACGAGATCGACGTGGACGAGGTCGTGGACTAGGGCCTTGACCCCGGGACTCCTCTCCTCTGGGGCACGCACCGGCTCAGCGCCCCTTTCGGGCCTGTGCGTCGTGCAGAGGTCGCCTCTCGGCCCGTGGCTCGTGACGGATCGCGAGCGACTCCCGCAACCCGAAGCCGAAGGTTGGGTTCGCCTCGTCGTCGAGGCCTGCGCCCCGTCTCTGGAGGAGCTGGCGGGAGCGGCAGAGCCGGCGACCGGCGCCTGCTTTCCGCGCGTCCCGGGGGGCGTGCTCGTCGGGCGCACCGAGGCCGGGAGACGCCTCCTCTGCGGCGGTTTCCTCCCCTGCGGAGCCTGCTCGGCCTGCCAGGGAGCGCAGCACCTGGCCTGCCTCGCCCCGCGACGACCGGGCCTCGACGTCCCCGGCGGCTTCGCCCGAGAGACCCTTCTCCCCGAAAGCTTCCTGGCGCCGGGGCTCCCCGACGGGGCGAACGTTGCCGAGGTGGTCGTGCTGCTGGCGCTCGCCGGACCCACGTATCAGGCCACCGCAACGGTCGGGATGGTTCCGGGCGACGTGGTCGTTTTCTTCGGCCCGGTGGGGCCGGGGGCGCTGCCGCTCCAGACCTTGCGCGCGGCGGGGCTCCGTCCCCACTGGGTGCACCCGATGGCCTCGACCGCGGCGGCCCCGCCGGGGTGTTCGGTCTCCCATGCTGCGCCCGAGCCAGGCGACCTGCCCGGAGGGCGCTACCACCTGCTGGATCTCGACCCGGCTGCGCCCTCCCTGGAGGCCTCCGAGAGACTGCGGCGAGAGGCGCGCTCGTGGACCTTCGCCAGCGCGGCGCTGCGCGTTGGAGACGGAGCGTCGGCCGCGCTTCCGCGGCTGCTCGAAGGCGGTGCGCCGCTACGGTGGATCCGCTCCCTGCACCCGCAGCTCGCTCTCGAGCTAGCCGCTATGGTCGTCCATCGGCGTGTAGAGGTGGCGTCGTGGATCGAGCCTCTCACCCTCCAGGAGCTGGCGGCCCGAGGGGCGGCGTTCGCCCACGAGCGCGCGGAGCGGTGGCCCGTCTATCTGGCGCAGACCCCCGACCCAGGACTGCCCTCTCCCGCTGTCGATTGACGGTGGCGCTTCCCCCCGATACTCTCCCGGCGTGCCATTCCAGGGTTTCACGCCAGCGGACTTCGACGCCTTTCTAGAGCGGAAGTGGCGGAGCAACGTCTTCAACCTGGAGCGCCTTCAGGTCAAGCAGAAGCTCCTCGGACTGGGACGAGACCTGAACCCGCTCATGGTCGCGCCGGACGGCTCGCTGCTCGAGTGCGAAACCAGCGCCGAGCATCCGGCGCTCTGGAACCAGCACCGCGTCGAGAACCAGTACCTCTTCTTCTCCCGCAACAAGGAGGCGCGCTGCGAGCTCGACCGGATTATCGATCGGCAACGCACCATCGCGTCGCTGATCGAGGATCCGTCTCCGCTACGGAACCATATCTTCCTCTCGCTGATGGTGGATGCGAAGGGGCTCGAGGTGGCGCTCAAGCTGCACGCGGACGCCGCCGTGGACCGCGAGAACCTCCAGCGGAAGACGCAGGACTTCTTCGTGCGCGAGAAGCTGCTGTCGCTGCTGCGAGGCTTGCCCGAGGAGTTCGCCCTGGGCATCGACGGGCGAGCGTCGATTGCGACCGCGGAGCTCGGGGATGAGGCGCTGCAGGAGCTGATTCGAGAGCTCCCCGCGACCCACAGCTGGGTGGCGGTGGGTCGTCGCTTCTCGCGCGAGGATCCGACGCTGGCCGAGCCGACCTTCGCGACGGTCTCCGCGCGCCTGCTGGGCGCGCTGCTCCCGGTGCTGCACTACGTGGCCTGGAGCCGGGACAACGACTTCGTGTCCATGCGCAAGACCCTCCAGGAGGAAGCGGTTCGCACGAAGTCGAAGGGCCTGTCCAAGCACGACCACGTGCGGGTCGTCCGCGGCGTGTTCGCCGGTAAGACCGGGACGGTGCAGGAGGTGGATGGCAAGGGGAGCCTCCGCGTGCTCCTCGGCACGATGGTGATCAAGCTCGACGGCGAGGACGTGGCGAAGGTTTGACGCCGGAGCGCGACGAGGCCTCCGGCCGAGAGGGCGCTGCTACTTCCTGAGGCCGAGGAAGATTCCGACCCCCACCAGCACGAGCACGACCGCGGCGATACCGACGTAGATGAGCATCCGCGTGCGCTTGTTCATCTCGCCGACGAAATCCTCGGCGTCCATCCGCTCGCCCGGCATCGGTCCCCCCGGTACGCGGACCGCCTGCATCATCTGGGTCTTGCCCGTCCGCAGCGACAACCGGCGCGCCTCGGCTTCGGACATGCTGCCGTCGTCGGCGTACTTGCCCGCGAGCTCGGCCGGGTTGATGGCTTCCTCGCCGGGGGCGGGAGCGAGGGCCACGGATTCCTCGCCGGCCTGCGCCGCGGCCGCCTCGACCTCGCCCTTGAAGAACCACATCGTCTCGCGGAAGGCGGGGCGACCGCCCTGGGCAGCGGCTGCGGCGGTCGGTGGTGGCGCCGCCGCAGGGCGCGTTTCCGACGGGGGAGGAACGACGGGCTGTGGGGCCGCCCGAAGTGTCACTCCTCCGCCACCCGTCATCTCCCCCGAGGCCGCGGGGGCCGCGTGGGCGCCGATGGGCGGCGGAACCGTGACCGGCCGTGGCGGCGCGACGGGTGCCGTGGCGGAAGGAGTGGGACTCAGCCCCGAGGGCGCCGGAATCCCGAAGTCCGGACGGATCGTCGGGGCCATGTGCGCCGGCGGAGGAGGCATGGTCTTGGCGAGGTGCGGCGCGGGGACGAGCTCTTCACCCGTCGGCGGCGCTATCTCGTCGGGCTCGGGCGGCAGGGTTTGCGCGTCCACCACCGTGCTGGCCCACTCGTCCATCCCCAGGGCGGGCCGGGATGGGGTTGCACGCAAGGCCGGCACCTCCGACGAGGGCGGTCGGTCTCCCCCCGTGAGCGCCGTCATGCCGTGCAGCGGCGTCTCGAAGGAGAGCGGAGCGCCCCCTCCCACCGCCGCGACGTCGTCGGCCCCCCCCGTGAGTCCCTCCACCTCGCGGAGGAACTGCCGCAGCGTGAGGTGACGTCGGCTGGAGCTCTTCGAGAGAGCCTTCTGGATCAGCGCGTCTACCCTGCCCGGCAGATTGAGATCCGGGCGCACCGACCGTACGGAGGGCGGCTCCTCCTTCACGTGCTTCTCGAGCAACTCGTCCACGTTGCTGGACTGGAAGGGGGGGCGTCCAGTGAGCGTGTAGAAGAGCAACGCTCCAAGGCTGTAGATGTTGGACCGCTGGTCTACGGGCCGGCCGGAGGCCTGCTCGGGGCTGATGAACTCGGGCGTGCCGAAGACGTGACGCTTCAGCGGCGGCGCGAGGGGAAAGCCCCCGATCTTGACCGTCCAGCCGTCCAGCAGCGACACGTTGTGCGGCGCGATGTCGCGGTGGACGACGCCCACTTTCTGGGCCTCGGCGAGCGCGCTTCCGACCTCGAGCACCACTTTCTGCGCTTCGGCGAGCCCGAGGAGCTGCCCCGTGACGATGAAGTCGCTGAGCAACGTGCCCTTCACCCGCTCGCTTACCACGAAGAGGCGGCCGTCCTCGGTCTTGCCGTGGTCCAGCACGCGCACGATGGCCGGGTGTTCCGCCTTCTGCAGCTGGCGCAGCTCTCGGCGCGCGCGCTCCATGTCGAGCGGAGATGGGAAGACGGCGGGATCCACGAGCAGGATCTCCACCTCGGTGCGGTCGCGGGCGTCGGACCCATAGCAGAGCTCGCCGCAGGGCACCGGCACTCGCGCGCCGCCCAGGCGATAGTGATCGCCGATGCCATCCTCGGAGCGAGCCGCGGCGACGGGCGGTGCGGCTTCGTGCGCAGTGGAGGGCCGACGTGGCGGCGCGACCGGAACCCGGATCTCGGCCCCGGCTGCGGGGACCGGCGGCATCTGGACGGGAGGTGCAGCCGCCGGCGCGGATGGAGTCGGGGCGGGCGCGGGAGCCGTGGCCGGGGCCCCACCGGCTGGCGGCGGGACGAAGTTGGCGACGTATCCGAAGACCGTCTTCTTCTCGGCGCCGGGGGCAGGCTTTGCCTGACCCATGCCGGCACCGCAGAAGCCACAGAACGCGGCCTCCGGTGGGTTCTGCTTAAAGCACTTCGGGCAGGTATGCATGTTCCACTCCCGTTGGCCCCGACGCACGGCGGACGCTTGCGAGACCCCTGAGGGTACCCTCAGGGGTCTAGACTTGCAAGAATCACGGCGGGGTGTGTCAATGGTCAGCGATTCTGTCCGCCCTTAACTGTTCAGCCAAAATGTCCGCCCCCCTGGGTTACAGGCGGAGGACAGCGTCTCGAAATGCTCGGCTGGCCACGGGACGTTTCCGCACGCGCTTT
>JADLHG010000088.1 GCA_020848905.1 Deltaproteobacteria bacterium | reverse complement strand
GCGAGCAGCAGCCCGAGGCCGCCCAGCCGCATCGCGCGGCTCCGTTCACGCTCGACCACGGTATCAGGCATCACGGTGCCTACGGTATCCAACCCGAACGCGCGCGACCACCGCGGCGCTTCGCGAGTACCGCCTGCACCGCTCGAGATCGGTGAGGAGGCCCGCGCGCGATCGAGGGCGCGCCGGAGCGCGAACGTCGTGCACGGATGGCACGCCGGGCTGGCACTCCGCGAGGGACACGGTAGCCTTGTCCCATGGCGTGGTCTCCTGTCGAAGTCGGTATCGTCGGGCTGGGCCGGATCGCGGATCTCCATGCGCAAGCGCACAGGACACACGGGCGGTCGCGGATCCGGGCGATATGCGACTCGAATCCCGCGACGCTCGAGCGCCGACGTGTCGAGTGGGGCGTGGAGTCGGCCTACCTCGATTGGCGCGACCTGCTCGCCGACCCTGCCGTGGAAGCGGTCGAGGTCCTCCTGCCGCACCACCTCCACCACCCGGTGACCGTGGCGGCGGCCGCCGCCGGAAAGCACGTCTGCGTGCAGAAGCCGATGGCGCTCGACGTCGCCCAGTGCGACGAAATGATCGACGCCTGCCGCCGTGCCGGCGTCCTGCTGCAGGTCTTCGACAACTTCCTGTTTCATCCCCCCTATCGGAGGGCGCGGGAGCTCGTTGCGCAGGGCGCGGTCGGTGAGCCACGAGCCATCCGCATGAAGAACGGCATCACGCTCGAGCCAGGTGGCTGGGACGTGCCCCTCGACGCCTGGGCCTGGCGCATGGATCGTGATCAGTGCGGCCCCGGCGTGATAACGTTCGACGATGGCTTCCACAAGCTCGATGTCGCGCGGTGGATGCTGGGCCCGATCGAGCGCGTGTCGGGCTGGATCGAGTGGACGGAGCTGATGCCCGGTTCCGGGCTCCGGATCGACGCTCCGGCCTGCTTCACCTGGAAACACCGGGAGCCGGGCCGGTTTGGCGTGATGGACGTGACCTTGAGCCGGCACCTCGCTATCCCGTCGCGCTACTACCCGATGGACGAGCAAGTCGAGGTTACCGGAGACCGAGGCGTTCTCTACCTCACGCGTTGTACTGCGGACATGACTCTCGGGGCCCCGCTCGTGATGTTCTCGGAGGGCCGGTGGTCCCGGTTCGACGACCTCGAGGACGACTGGGCCTCCGGATTTCGCGAGGCATCTCGCGCCTTCGCCGAGGCCGTTCGGGGAGCTCGAGAGCCCGAACTCTCCGGGGAAGAGGCCCGCCATGTCACGCAGGTGGCCCTGGCCTGTCACGTGGCGGCAGACCGGGGCGGCTGGGTGCGTGTCGACGACGTGGGGTAGAGCGACGCTGACCGCTGGCGCGTAGCTGTTCGCGAGTCCGGCCGCGACGTGCCGGTCGGCACTCTGTAGGCCTCCAGATCCGGGAACGCCGGCGGTGGCCTTCGCGGGGAGCGCGCTCGCCGCTCGCGTTCGCTCGCCCGCGGCGCTCCGTCGCGTCCCCGCCGGCCCACGAGTCTCGCCTGCTTCGGACCTCCCCCAGCCAGGACGGTCCTGCGTCGGTTTCTCGTCCGCGATCAATGGATGATCTCCGCACAGAACCCGTTGATGCATTCAGCCTCGGGATCGCAGCAATCGGTGCTGATCGTGCACCGGTCGTCCACCTTCGAGCAACCCTGCGGGCAACTGCAGGTAATGTCGCACGCGCCGCAGCAGCATTGGATGCCGCTCGAGCAGGAATCGCCGTCGGCCCGGCACGGCTCCAGCGCCGCGAAGGCCCGGATGTTCCCCGCGCCTTGCTCCTGGCCAGGCAAGTAGAAGGCTGGGTGGCTCGGGTCGGTCCCGGGGACCGGGTCGATGTCGATAGCGCTCACCCAGATCTTCTTCGATGCGACGACGTCGACCCCGCCGACGATCGTGTTGCCGTAGTTGCGCCGGCTGGTGAAGAACAACCAGAATTGCCCGCCTGCCGCGACCGGACTCACGGTCGGGAAGAAGTCGTAGTGCTCGTCACGCCCGGGGTAGGGCAGGAAGCTCGCGCCACCATCGAAGCCACCCGCGCGTGCGAGCCGGACGGCCGCCAGGGTGGCGAGGTGGACGTAGTAGAGGTCGCTGTGGGCGACTACCGGTCGTTCCCCGTACGAGCTGACGTAGTCGCTCACGTCGGCCAAGACGAAGACGACGCCCTTCGAGTCCGGCGTGAAGAACGGCCAGCCTGGGTAGAGCGCTGGGTCTCCGAAGATCCTCCGGTAGTTGGAGAACGTGTTCGACGAGGTGTCGAAGTCCATCACGGCGAGGCTGTGCCCGCTCGAGTCCTGGTGGTCATTGAAGACGATGTGCCGGCCGTCGGGGGAGAACATCGGCATCTTTGCGTATTTGGCGCTCCACCCGCTCGCCTGGAGCGGCGTGCCGTTGATGGCGAAGAGCCGCGACTCGCGCGGGCCCTCGACACCGACCACGTTCCCCGGGCCGTTCAGTGGGAACACCGAAGTCGTGCCCGGGCTGCCGTTCGTCATGAACTTCGATCCGTCGGGGAAGATGGCCGAGAAGGCTGCGCCGTCGAGCGCCCCCGGGCTGATCTGGGGCGGATTCGGGTTCGGATTCGCCTGGATGTCGTAGGAGAAGCTCTGGTAGGGCCCGATCGGGTAGAAGTGCCGCGCCGCGATCATGCTCTGGCCGTTCGCGCTGACCGAATGGCATGACATGCATGGACCGAGGGGAGCCACTCCCGGCACGGACAGGAACGCCTGTGGTTGGGGTTGACCTGGGATCAGGCGCATCACCGCGCCGTTGTTCTGCACCTGGGGCGACCCGTAGGTGTTGTAGTAGAGAGCGCCTTTCAGCGTCGCCGGAGCGATCGCCCACATCTGGCCGAGGGGGCCGCTGATCTTGCCGTTCGCCACGGTCGTGAGCTCGATGGTGATCGGATCCGACGGGCCGCTCGCGAGGGACGAAGCGATGTCCCAGACGTGCTGTGGCACCGGGAGTCGCGCCGGGCTCGTGGGTCCGAAGCACCCGCGGTACGTGAAGCCGCTCGAAGCGAGCCGCAGGTAGACGGCCTGGGCGGGGACATTGCCCGCCGGTGCCCATTGCAAGATCGGGGCCTGTAGCCCGCGTGGGAACACGGTTCGGTCGTACGGATAGAGCCACCGCATGTTCGCGTCCGAGGCGCCGCCGGCAGCCAACGCCTGGGCGACTGCGGCATCCAGCGGTCCGGGGCACTCGTCGATCGTCACAGGCGCGGCGGAGGTGCCGGCGGCTCCGCCAGCCCCCGCGCTCCCTCCGGTCAGTATCCACCCGCCGGTCCCGCCGCTGTTGGGCGGCTCCGAGCCGCCCTGCCCCGAGCCGCCGTGTCCTGAGGCGCCGGGCGCCGAGCCCCCCGCTGCCGGCCCGCCCCCAGACGTCGAGTCGCCGGCGGCGGGCGCGCAGCTCGCAGCCAGCACGAGCAGACCGCAGGACGCGACATGCCGGGCCTCCTCGATCGTGGTTGTCATCACGGGCACCTCCTGCCGCTGACAGTCTACGCGGCTCTTCGCATCCGACCGTTCGAGCGCCGGCCAGGATCGTGCGAGGCCCGGCCAGCTCATCTCCGGCGGCGCGGCTCGGCTCCAGCGGGCGCCCCGGGGCCGCGCGCATCGCTCTTCGGTGCGCTTCACGCGTGATCGTCGTCGCGACCTCGAGCGGGCCGCGGGGCGCGGAGCGAGCTCGGGCTGCGGCCAGTCCACCGGCGAAACGCAGTCGAGAACGCGCTCTGGTCCGAGTAGCCGACCAGGAGAGCCACATCGAGCAGAGTGAGCGTCGGGTCGGCGAGGTAGCACGAGGCGAGCTCGAGTCGCACCTCAGAGAGCAGCCCATGGTAGCTCTGGCCCTCTGCCGAGAGCTGCCGGCGCAAGGAGCGCTCGCTCGTGCCGAGCTGGCGACCGACCGCCGCTGCGGTCGGCGCGCCGCTGGCGAGTCGGTCGCGGATCGCCGCTGCGACTCTGCGCGTGAAGCGCCGGCCTTCCTCGAGATCTCGGATGGCCGCGGTCGCGTGACGCTCCATGACCTGGCGCAGCGCGTCGTCGTGGTAGAGCAACGGTACTTCGAGCAGAGAAGCAGGGACACTCAGCGCGTTGTCGACGGCCTCGAACCTCACCGGGCAGCCGAAGAACGCGTCGTACCCGTCGAGCTCCGCGACGCTGCTCGGTCGCGGATGCTGAAACCGAACCTGCTCGGCCGGGAAGCGCGAGGCGGCGATGAAGCGGCCGAAGCCGAGCCACCCTGCGACGATCGCTTCGTTCAGCGGCCGCACTCGTTCAGAACCAGCCGAGTCCAACCCCGAGTGCCAGACGACCTCCACACTCGACCCGCGCCGTGCCACGCTGGTGCGACCGCCGTCGTAGACGACCTGCTCATAGCGTGGGATGAGCGCCACGGCTTGTGCGAGCGTCGCCGCGCCCATCGCCGCGTAGCCGAGCGCGCCGAACGTCCGCGGCTTGGCCTCCGCACCCATGTGCAGGCCGAGGAGCGGATCGCCAGACAGCTCGCGGCCGGCCTCGAACAGGTCCAGCAGATCACCGATCGGGACGCGGGTGGACAGAGCTGCCAAGTCTGCGTCCCGGATGCGAGTCCGCCCGAGCAGGTATTCGCGGTTGGCTCCCCGGCGACACGCCACGTCGAGCAGCGTCGATGCATACGCCGCGGCGACCGTCCCGATGTGCGCGGAGTTCCGACGACCGGGCGCCGCTGGCCGGCGCTCGCCCCCCGGGAGCGTCATCGACGCCACGCCGTCGCGCGCCCCCGGGTGCGCGGAACGAGCAACCCACCGTCTTCCACGGCACACGATACTACATTGGTCCCAACCCAGCGTCGAGAACCCGCCGGCGCCCAGGCCACGCGGCACGCCCCTGGCGTCAGGCTCGCGTCCTCCAACTGCCCGCCACGGGGCCCCCGTCCCCCACGCGCGATGCCCGCTCCGTGGCGCGCCGGCATGGGCCCGCCTGCGGGTGGAACGCGGGTTTGACACCGCGTGCCGGCAGTGGCCGGTGCGCGTTGCTCGGTCGCTGCGAGCCGCCGCACGCCAACGCGCTCTCCCGGGTGCCCGCGCCCGGGAGCCCCGCGACCCGCCACGATCCAGCTACTCCGAGCCGGACCCCAACGCGGACGCGAGACGCACCGAAG
>JADLHG010000087.1 GCA_020848905.1 Deltaproteobacteria bacterium | reverse complement strand
GGCTTCCCCTTCCCGCTGCCGTTCGGCGACGGGGGCTTCCCCTTCCCGATGCAGCCCGGTGGAGGCGGACCGGCCTGGGCGCGCTCCGCCTCCGAGGTGAGCGACGCCTTCGCCGCCGCCCGCGGCACGAGCACCGTGACCGTGAAGGAGCTGCGAGGCCGCACCGCCGCGGCAGCCGGCTTCAGCGTCGGACAGACGGTGAACGTGACCGTGGACCCCGCCACGCGCAGCATCGCGTTCGCCTCGAGCCGCGGCCCGCTCGCCTGCCGCTTCGACGGGCAGGGCGCGGACCTGGCCCTCGGTAACGCCAGCTCGAGCGCGGTGTTCCTGCTCGTGCGGAACCCCGATCGCAGCGCCTGCACCATCACCTACGACACACGCGCGCGGCGCGTCCTCTCCGCGGGCTACGCGTCCGTGGGAGGCGGCGTGACGGTCCTCGTCTCTGGCCGCTGACCCACTCGGCCGGGTCATCTGCCCTTGGCTGTCAGCCCCGACTCCGACCCGACAGAGGGACCCAGCTCTGACGAGAGGGGCACGTCGGAGATCCCGCGGCCGAACGAGCTGAGACCCGGAACCGCCGTCGGCGAGTACCGCGTGCATCGTGTCCTCGGACGCGGTGGAATGGGGACGGTCTACGAGGCCACCCAGACCAGCATCGGCGCGCGCGTGGCGATCAAGGTGCTGGATACCCAGCGCCTGTCGCATCCGTCGGGGATCGACCGCTTCGTACAGGAAGCACGCCTCGCCGGCCAGCTCAAGCATCCGAACATCATCCAGGTCTTCTCCTTCAATCGCCTCCCCGACGGGTCTCCCTACTACGTGATGGAGCACCTCACGGGTGTCAGCCTCAGCCAGCGGCTGAGGCGCGGCCCCCTCGAGCTCGAGGAGGTGCTCGACGTGCTCGAAGGTATCGCGGCCGCCTTGGACGCCGCCCACGCCCAGGGGATCGTGCATCGCGATCTCAAGCCGGCGAACGTCATGCTCACGGAGGTCGCTCGCCGCGGCGAGGTTCACCTCCAGCCCAAGCTCCTCGACTTCGGAGTGGCCAAGCTCCTCGACGGCGACGCGGAGACGCCCACGCTGACCTCCACCCAGCAGACGCCGGGCACTCCTGCGTACATGGCACCCGAGCAGTGCCGCGCCGCGCAGCTCGACCATCGCGCCGACCTCTACGCCCTGGGCGTCGTGGCCTACGAGCTTCTCACCGGACGACGCCCCTTCCTTGAGCGCGAGCTGGGGGCGCTGCTCTGGGCCCAGCAGATGAGCCCTCCGCCCCTGCCCTCTTCCTTGCGGCCCGCGTTCGGTCCGCCGCTCGACCGCGTCCTTCTGCGCGCGCTGGCCAAGGAACCGCAGGACCGCTTCGCCACGGCTGCGGAGTTCGTGACGGCCCTTGCCGCGGCGCTACCCGCCTCGCAGGGCCGGCCCGAGACCGAGGCGCAGCGCCCACGACCTTGGCGCCTGGCGAGGAATCGGCCACGCGTCGCGATCCTCGCCCTCTCCTTGGGGCTCGTGATTGGACTGGCGCTCGCGCTGCGGGCGCTCGTCGAGACCCGCGTGGCGCCCTCACCCAGCACAAACACCCGCCCGGCGGTTCGCACGAACAACGTCGGCGTCCCCGCCACAACCCCGGTCGCAACCCCCGTCGCCCCCGATCGGGGAGCGCCGCCCAGCGCCTCGTCCGCCCCGGCGGATGCATCGCCTCCCGCACCGGACGCGCGGCGGTCGCGGCCGGTCAGCCGACCTCGCCGTGTCCGCCGCCAGCCGCCCCCCGCCCACCCCGTGGATCCCAACGCCCCGGTGCGCTTCAAGTAGCGGGCCTTGGAAGGAGTCGATCGTGTCGGAAGACGCCACTCTCACTACTCGGCTCCTAGCGGGCCCCAAACCGTGCCTGGAGCTCGACCGCGCGGAGCTCGAAGTACTCAGCGGTCCCGACCGCGGGCTGCGTTTTCCGCTCGGGCCTCACTCGGTGCGGATCGGGTCCAGCCGGCGCTGCGAGCTCGTCCTGCACGACCCGTCCGTCTCCAGCATTCACGCCGAGCTGGAGCTCACCGAGAAGGGCTACCTCCTGCGCGACCGTGACAGCCGTAACGGCACCCGCATCGGTTCCTGGCAGATCCGGGAGGCGTGGCTCGCCGCCGGGATGCGGATCCGTCTGGGCCAGACCGAGCTCCTCGTCCACGCTCTCGGGGGCCTCCTGCGCATCGAGCTCGTCGAGCCCACGCTCCTCCACGGCCTCGTGGCTCACTCGGTGCAGATGCGCGCCGTCGCCGAGCTCCTCACCCGACTGGCCGCCACGGACGTCACGGTGCTCATCGAGGGGGAGTCGGGTACCGGTAAGGAGGTGACGGCGCAGGCGCTGCACGCCTTGAGCCCCCGCGCGGCGGGGCCCTTCGTCGTAGCAGACTGCGGCGCCATCCCGGCCTCGCTCTTTCCGTCGGAGTTCTTCGGCTACGAGCGCGGGGCCTTCACCGGCGCCGAGAGGGAGCGCGCCGGACTCTTCGAGGAGGCCCGCGGGGGGACCCTCTTTCTCGACGAGATCGGCGAGATCCCTCTCGAGCAGCAGAGCGCGCTCCTCGGGGTGCTCTCGCGGAACGAAGTGCGCAGACTGGGCAGTCAGAAGGCCACGGCGATCGACATCCGCCTCGTCGCGGCCACCAACCGCAACCTGAAGGAGGAGATCCGCGCCGGTCGCTTTCGCGAGGACCTCTACTACCGGATCGCGGTGGGGCTGGTGCATCTGCCGCCCCTGCGAGAACGACGAGAGGACCTGCCGCCGCTCGCCCGACGCTTCGCCGAGGAGAGCGGCGCGCTCGTCACCGAGGAGCTCCTGCGCACCTTTCTCACCTATCGGTGGCCGGGAAACGTGCGCGAGCTGAAGAACGCCATTGCCACCCTGGCCGTGACTCCCGAGGCGCTGCAGCTGGGCGGCAGAAGATCGAGCCGCTTCCGTCGCTCAGACGGCACCATCCTCTCCCTCGCCGAGGCACGCGACCTCGACAAGGATTCCTTCGAACGGGAGTACCTCGCGGAGGTCATCACCCTGGCCGATGGAAACTACACTCGCGCCGCCGAGCTGGCTCAGATCTCTCGGGTGCGCATGATGCAGCTCGCCGGCCGGCAAGGGCTCCTGGCCCGGGACCTCCGGCGTCTGGCCGAGGAGGATCCGGAGCCGTCGAAGTAATGTGAATTCTTATTCTAGAACATCAGGCGAAGCGCCAGCCGATTGCCGCTGACCTCCCACTCGAGGGCTCGTCGCCGAGCGCGATGCTCGAGGACGTGCAGGACCAGCCCCACCGCGGCGCTGGCCACGGCCAGCCCGAGGAGGAGGTCGGTGCCGAGCGCCAGGCGATCCGCGCGGTCGGCGCGTGCGTTGGTCTCGTCCACGCGCCCGGTCGTCGCCAGCTCCCTCGCCTCCGCCTGGGCCCCGAGCGCCAGACTCCCGGTGATCACCGCCGCCAGACCGCACGCCCCCGCCAAGCCGTAGAGCACGAGGTATTCGTGGCGCCGGCGGCGAGGGGGCTGCGGGGCCACACGCAGCGCAGGGGGGCGAGGAGGCGTTGCCTCGCTCGGCGGGACCACGAGGCGGCGGACGGGGCGCGAGGCGGCGGGCTCGGCCAAGCGCTGGGGCGCGCGACCGAGAAGCCTCTCCACCTCCACGAGGTGCCGTCGGGCGAGCCCCTGAACCGCGAGAAGCTGGCGTCGCTGCTCCTCGCGCGGGTACCGCTCGGGCCTGAGGTTTTCGAGGAAGGCGCGGAAGAGCCGCTGGGCGGCGTGAAGGTCCTCGTTCCGCCGCTGCTTCTCGAAGCGCCGGAGGTGGCAGAGTCCCAGGTTGTAATCGAGCCGGGCGTCGCCCGTGCGACCGCGAGCCTTCTCGAACTGCCGGATGGCCTCCCCGTAGTCCCCCGCGGCGAAGGCCGCGTCCGCGCGACGAAGCGACTCGGCGTCCTCGGCCTCGCGTACGGGCTGCCGCTCCTCCGCGCGAGCGCCCGGAGCAGCGCCGGCCCACCGCAGGCCCGGACCGTAAGAGAGGACGACAGCGCAGAGCGCCGCGAGCGCGCTGCGAAGGCCGGTGGACCGCGAAAGCCGGGACGTCTCACGTCGAGGCATCATCGCTCACGCTACAAGGCCAGCGGGCCGGGCGCAAACCCGGGGCAGCTGTAAAGACCGAGGCTACACGTGTCGCGGAGACGGACGCGTGAAGGGTGGACGAGCCGAGTCCGTCCCCGCGGCAAGCTCGCGACTCCTCACCTCTAGGTGCCGGAGCATCCGTTGGCTCGTCGCTTGCGTTAGCTCCTGCCAAGGAGGACATCGACGCATGCACACACGCTCACGGTCTCGCTCCCGAAGGTCCCGCCGTTGGCTCTGGCCCGCGGTCATCCCTGCCATCGCGGCGGTCGCCGGGGGCCTTTCACGCCCGACCTTCGCGACGCAGGACGCGGCGCCCTCGCCGGTCGACGCCGGACCGGCCGTCTACGACGCCCCTCTTCCTCACGTCGATCGTGCCGATGCCCGCCTCGCCGACGCCGCCGGTCCGATCTACGACGCGCCGCTCCCGCATGTCGAGGGGGCGCCTCCCCCCTCGGACGGTGCCGCCCCTACCGAACGCGGCTGCGCCTGCGCGCTCGCGAAGAACGCTCCGGGTGGCTCGCGCTTCTCGGCAATCGGCGTACCGCTGCTCCTCGTGCTCTTCGCCTGGCGGCGGCGAAAGGAAGGCCGACGCCCATCGTGTCGCTCGAGCGCGCTCCCTCTCGTCGCCGTGCTATCGGTCGCCCTCGCCGCCTGCGGCCAGCCGCCCGCGTCGGGCGCCGAGCCGGACTCGGGGTACTCGGCCACACCTCCCCTCGTCCGAACACCGGAGGTAGGCCCCGCTCCCGCGCCAGGGCATGACGCCGGCGCTTCGACCCCGCTCACTGACGGCCGCTCTCCGACGCCGGACGACGCGGCTCGCGACGGGATCGGACCGGCAGACCCCACTGTGCCACCGCCGGGCACCCCCACGAGCCCGCTGCCCACCGGCTGGGTCCTGCCTCCCTATCCGCACGGAGATGCGGCCTTCCGGGCCGAGCTCCGAGCCCTCGGGCTCTTCGACGTCACGGACCCGCGCTATCGCGGGGGCGCCGACGCCACGGGGCTCAAGGACTCGACGGACGCGATCCAGGAGGCCATGGACGACGCGTATCACGCCGCCGAGAGGGGTGGCGCGGACCGCGGCGTGGTCTTCTTCCCCCCAGGCAGCTATCTCGTGAGTCGCATGTTGCGCGGCGTCTCCGACCGCCAGCAGTCGCGCAGCAACGCCCACCAGCTCGTCGGCTCGAGCTGGGGCGGTGGCCGGCCGCGGATCGTGCTCAGGGACCGCGCACCGCGCTTCGGGGACCCGACGAGCCCCTACCCGGTGCTGAACTTCTATGCCTGCAACGCGGAGAAGGAGACCTCGAGCACGTGCTCGCCCGCCTACGCCACGCAGGCCGCGAGCCTCGAACCCTCGAACGGAAACAAGGCCATGAACATGGCCCAGGGGGTGCGCAACCTCGAGATCGTCGTAGGGCGCGGCAACCCGGGCGCCGTCGGAATATGGTTCTCCGGGGCCCAGGACAACGTCCTGCAACAGGTGAAGGTCCGGTTCGTCGAAGCGGGCTACGCGGGGCTGTACGGGCTTGTCGGCACGAACGCCGTGGTGACCAACCTCGAGGTCGAGGGCGGCCGATTCGGGCTGCACGGAGGCCTGTCGGAGTTCCCCTCCTTCAACAACGTGGTGCTGAAGAACCAGACCGAGGCGGCCATCACGAGTCTCAAGGGCGCAGGTCCGCTGGCCCTGTCGGGCTTCGAGATCGTCAAGGCCGCGCCGCCGGCGATCACGGACGACGTGGCCGGATTCAGTTACTACGCGCGCAGCCACAGCGGCGGGGCCTACGCGCTGTCGGACGGCGTGATTCGCTTCGCCCAGGCCGGCACGCGCCCGGCCATCGAGAACCGGGACGGCCGCCAGGTGACCCTGCAAAACGTCTACGTCGAGAACGCTCAGACCCTCACGCAGAACGGCAACGGCCCCAGAGTCGTCGGAGGCGCGGGATGGGCCCGGATCGAGCTCTACGGAGCGATCATGCCGGGAGGGGTGGGCACGCACCTGCTCGAAGGCGTCCTCGGGGGCCAGGATCTCGCGGTGCCCCCGCAGATGGGGCTCGCCCCGCCCGCCGGCTTGCGTGAGCGACACGGCGTGAACATGGCCGACTTTCCGACCCCCGACGTCCTGCTCCAGCGCGTCAAGACCGGGGACCCGAGCGTGGCGATCGTCACGCGCCGGGGCGTGCGCGGGGTGCAGACCGCCGCCGAGGCGACGAAGCCGAGCGCACCGGACGCCACCGCCACCTTGCAGGCGATCCTCGACGACCCGCAGGTTCGCTTCGTCCTCCTGCCGCGCGGCATCTACCTCGTGAGCAAGACGCTGGTGCTGCGCGAGAAGACCCACCTCATGGGAGTGGCCAACTTCCTGTCCGAGCTCGCCACGCACGACACGTGGACCGCCAGCGCGCAGAAGCCGGCGACGCTCCTGCGCACCGTGGACAGCGCCACCGCCGAGACGAAGCTCTCGTTCCTCAAGCTCCGCTGGCACGTTGGACCGGAGCGCAACTGGTTCACCGGCGTCGAGTGGCGGGCGGGAAGGCGTTCCCTCTACTACAACGTGATCACCCGCGGCATCGCGACGGGCACCGGCGAGTACGGCAGTCCCAAGCCGGACCACGTGATCGCCGGCCTGGGCGGCGGTCGCTTCTTCGGCCTTTCCGCAAACTCGAGCGGACCCTCCAAGCACCATCCCGACCACCGCAACCTTCTCGTCGAGGGGACCACCGAACCGCTCACGCTGTACGGGCTCAACCCCGAGGACGGGCACGGGGCCTTCCAGGTAGAGCTGAGAAACGCGCGCAACGTGGCCATCCGGGGTTTCAAGAGCGAGGATCGGAACAGCCTGCTCGCCCGCGGTAGCCGAAACCTGTACGCCCTCGGCATCGGAGGCTCGAACGAATGGACCGTGCGCGACTCCAGCTCCGTGCTCGGGCTGAACTTCGCCTCGAAGTTCAACGATTGGCCCCGGAGCCTCCTGCGCGAGGAGGTGGCGGGGAAGGCCGCCGAGGTTCGCGCGGACCGAGCCCTCTCCGTGTTTCGCCGCGGCACGGTGGACCTCGGCGTATGGCCGTAGTGCCGCGCCCTCGACGGATCCCGGCGCTGCCCACGCTCGCGCTCACGCTCGCGCTCGCGCTCGCGCTCGCGCTCACGCTGACGCTCGGCGCGTGCGAGGCGGGGCCCGGCACGGCGTCTCTCCCGGACAGCGGGAAGTCGTTCGATCGCGGCTGGTCGGTCGCGGCCCCCGACGCCCGCGCGACCGATGGCGCCCTCGGCTCGCAAACGCAACGGACGCCCTGCGAGGCCGTTCCTGCCCTCTGCGCCGGTCCAGCGTCGCCCGCGCCGCGCTTCGACGGCCTCGAGACGCTCGTCCCCTCGCCGGGTCTTCCTCCCGAGGTGTCGCTCCGGCAGTCCAACAACAACCTGGACCTCACCTGGTTCGAGGGCCGCTTCTTCCTGGCCTTCCGCACGGCCTCCCACCATCACCCGCGAGCCGACGCGACGCTCTACGTGCTGAGCAGCGCGGATCTCTCGCGCTGGGACTTCGAACAGCGCATCGTCCTCGGAACGGACCTCAGAGAGCCGCAGCTCGTCTCGCTCGGGCCGAATCTCCTCCTCTACTTCGCCGTCGTCGCGCCGGAGAACACCAACTTCGTGCCGCTCGGCGTGCGCGTCAGCCGCCGTCTCGGGCCCAGGCAGTGGACCCCGCCGAGGAGCGTGCTCGAGCCCGGACTCGTCCCGTGGCGCATGAGAAGCAGCCCCGAGGGCCTGGAGCTCCTCGGATACGTGGGGGTCAAGGGGCTCCTCGACAACCGCAACGCGGAGGTGAAGTGGCTGAAGAGTCGGGACGGCGAGACCTTCGAGCCCGTGGTCCCCGGGCAGCCCACGGTGCTCCGGGGCGGGGTCTCGGAGACCGACCTGGCGCGCCTTTCCGACGGCGCGATCGTTGCCGTGAGTCGGAACGAGACCGGAGACGCGACCGGCTTCGGCTCCAAGCTCTGCCGCGCCGAGGCCACGGCGCTCGGGCAATGGCGCTGTGCGCCGGACCGGAGAAAGTACGATTCGCCTCTCGTCTTCCGTCATGGCGAGACGGTCTATCTCGTCGGCCGGCGCCACGTGACCGAGGACGGGCTCTTCGATCTGGGGCAGAGGCTCCTGCCCTGGCCGGCGCAGCTCGCCCTCTACGAAGCCTCCTACTGGCTCAAGCCCAAGCGCTGCGCGCTCTGGCGCGTGGATCCCGAGGCGCTCGCGGTAACGCACCTGCTGGACCTCCCCTCGCGGGGCGACACCTGCTTTCCCGAGGTGCTTCCGCTCGACGCGAGGCGCTACCTGCTGCTGAACTACTCCTCGCCGCTCGACGGGCCCGACCTGAGCTGGAAGACCGGGCAGGACGGAAGGACCCTGATCTACCGCGGGGTGCTCACGCTTCCGTAAAGCGGGTCCTTACAGCTCGGCCCACTCGCTCCCACCCCCCCTTGCGCAGGTCCGCGATTTGTCACGGCGCGGGCCAGGCACGTTCCCTGCTCTTCTCGACGGGCACGCCGAGACGCGGCGTCCAGGAGGCCCCATGAGAGCATCGTCTTGCCGCTTGCCATCACCTCGTCGCTGCTCGTTGCCGGCAGCTCACAGCCTCGTCGCGAGGCTGATCCTGGGCCTGCTATCCCTCGGCGGATGCTCGCCCGACCCGGACCTGGCCACGGACGCAGCCCGGGAAGGCGCCCCCTACGCGCTCTCGAGCCGCGTGCTCTACGTCGATGGGCTCCATGGCAACGACCAACAAGGGGAGGGCACCGACACCCGCCCGTTTCGCACCCTGCGCCGGGCGCACACCGCGGCCGCGCCAGGCGACACGGTGCGCATTCGCAGCGCGACCTACCATGAGGAGCTGGGCATCACCAAGGCTCACACCACCTGGATCGCGGACTCCGGCCACCACCCCGTCATCGACGGCGGCTACCACGAAGGGCTCTCCGGACTCGGCGCGCTCGAGCAGGGCCGGCTTCCGGCGCCCGATTCCTCGAGCGTCTACCTGCCCGGCTCGGCCCACGGAGCCATGGTGCGACTTCAGGCGGAGGGCGTTCGCGTGGAGGGACTGATCGTACAGAACATCGCGGGAGTCGGAATCGCGAGCTCAGGGAGCAACACGGTCGTCCGCAACTGCACCGTGGACTTCGTCTACGGCGCGTGTCTGCTGGTGAGCTCGGGCTCGAGCCGGCCCGAGAACGTGCTCGTGGAGGGAAACCGCCTCACCCGCTGCTCGGTGAAACGCTACGACCCCTCGCGCGACGCGCCGGGGCCGGCAGGGGTGCAGACCTGCCTTCAGGTGGTCAACGCCAGCCAGGTGCGAGTGCGGCGAAACGAGGTGGCCTATTGCCACGCGGAGGGGATCAACGCCGGCAAGGGCTCGCAGGACGTGATCATCGAGGAGAACCTGGTGCATACGAACCTCCACGTGCACATCTACGTGTGCCGTGGCGAGCGGGCCATCGTGCGAAACAACTTCGTGTATCACTCGGGGCTGGCGGAGTTCGCCGAGGGGAAGCTCCCCGGTGGAATCGTCATCGGGGACGAGCGCGCCTCGGGCTATCCGAGCTGGAGCGACCACACGCAGGTCTACAACAACGTCGTGGTGGGGATGGGTCGCAATTTCCACGTGCGGAACAACGACAAGGCGCAGGCCGGCTACGACACGCAGCTCGATCACAGCTACGTCGGCTTCAACACGTTCGTGAACGCCACCGAAGTGGGTGTGCAGATCGACGCCAACCAGCGGGGTCGCGCCCATCGGGCCTCGCTCTTCGAGAACAACCTGATCCTTCAACGACGCGGCACCGTGGCGAAGCTCGAGGGCGTTGCGGGAGTGACCTTTCGCAGTAATCTGTGGTCGTCGCCGCCCCCGGCCGCCGGGCGCGGGCCCGGCGATCAACTCGGCGATCCCGTGCTCGAGCAGCCCCAGGCACTCATCACGGACGGACCCAGCTCGAGCTCGTCCGCCGATCCCCGCAACTACCGGCTGACCCCCGCCAGCCTGCTCGCGATCGACCGCGCGGCGACCGGCGCCGTGGCGGGCGGCCCCGAGCTCCCGGCCGCGGACCGCGACTACTTCGGCACGCCGCGCCCACGCGGTGCACGCGGGGACCTCGGCGCGCACGAGAGGTAGCCGCTGCAGGCTACCTCTCCGGGAACGTAGCCCAGAAATAGCTCCGATAGCCGTTGTCCTCGATCACCTCGGTGTGTCTGGCCGCAACGGCCCGCGCGTCGAGAAAGTAGGTCCGACGCATGGTCCGACGCTCACCGCTCCGCCCGTCCCGTCGTCGCCCGACCTCGTGAAGCCAGCGGGCGCCGAGACGAGCCTCATCCGAATGGCGCGTCGGCTCGTAGTCGAACCGCATGAGTGTCGTCCCGTTCTTCTCGAGACGCCTTCTCCAGACGGTCACCTTCTCGACCTTCCCGTCGCGAACCAGGGCTGTTGCCTTTCCCGTTCCGGGTCCCCAGGGCTCTCGACGCGCGAGGCTGACGTTGTCCCCGTCTATCGTCGCCACGTACGTCCGAAGGCGAGCGCCCCGGAGATAGCGTGTGGCGGCCTCTTGCAGCCGGCGCACCGCTCGCCGGTCCTCTCGCACGATGTCGCGCACCTGTGTCCCGGTGAGTGGCGACGCGCGGGCCACCGCGGGCGACGCGCCCAAGGCGGAGAGCGTGCCGACCAGCACGCGGAGAAGGAGACGACCTCTCGTCAGGGTCACGGACTTCGTCATCGGCAGTTGCTCCAGCATTCCACGACCGCGTGAAATGCAAGACGAGGGCCGGGAGCCGCGCGAGTCAGGCTGCGAGAATTGGCGGGAGCGGCCGTCTCTTGGCCCGGCGACTGTATGGCACGCCGATACACCGGCTAGCCTCTTAGTCCCCAGGAGAACGTCGGTGCTAGAATCGCACTTGCGCATGCGTTCCCCCGCCGGCCTCGTGGTTCTCAGCCTACTCGTAGGGTGCAGCCTGATCGTCTCGCCGCCTCGCCTCGGGGACGGGGGAGCGAGCCCCAACGATGGCAGGCCGACCGACGCTGGCCCTCCGCGCGACCGAGCGAGCGCCGACGGTGCCGCGCCGGGCCCGAAGGCTCCCTGTCGCGGCCTGACCGTCCTCGGTCACCCGGCGGCCTCGCTCCGCACGGTGAACGGTGCGCCTCTCCTCCGCAGCTACGTGATCAACGAGGAGGGTGGGGATGGCCTGCCGGGGCTCGGCGGCAAGACCGAGGTCCGCGAAGGGCTCGCCTGGGCCCGCCTCCAGCCCGCGTCGGGCGAGCGACTGGATCAGACTGTCGTGGACCACCTCTTCGCGGAGCTCGACTGGGCGCAGCGCGAAGGCCTTTGCGCCGAACTGGCGGTGCTCACCGGCACGCACGCGCCGGGCTGGGCCAAGACTCTCGTGCGACCGAACGGCATCGGGGTGGTCGGTGGCTCGGTTCCGCCGTTCTGGCACCCCCTTCTTCGCCAAGCGTACGAGCGCCTGCTGAAGGACCTCGCCGGCGCCAGGCGTTCCGGTGGCGCGGGCCCCACCCTCGACGAGCATCCCGCCCTCGGAACGGTGGTCGTGACCCACGGCATGCTCTCCGAACCGCAGCCCATGAACCGGCAGGTCTACCGCGAGGACAGCCCGCCGCCGAGGGAGCGCCTCTGGAATGCCTTCGTCGCCGATCCCGGCGTGGACGGCGCGGGGACGAGCTACCTGGATCAGCGCCACGTCGTGGACGGGGAGCACATGGGCTTCGTTCACGCGGATCAGGACGCGCTACGCGAGGCCTTGCGCGCCCACGCTCGTCACTTCGTACGTACTCCCTCGCGGCTGCCGGTGACGCTCTACGAGGAGATCGTGCGCGTGGAGAGCGGCGGAAAGATCGTCGGGCGCTTCGAACGCGGTGTGGTCGAGGATGGCGCCAAGGGCGGCGCCTACGGCACCTTCACCCTCGGCGTGCACGCGGAGGCTCGTCGTGTCCTCGGGTCGCGGGGCGTGCTCGGCGCGCCCGAGCTGGAGAAGCCGGGTACCCTCGGCGCCGCGCGGGAGGCGTTCTTGACGGTGCAGCGCCTCGCGGGGCCCCCTCTCTGGTACGGCTCGGCGCCGCCGCAGGTGCTGGGCGCGGACTGGGAGGCGCTCGGCCTATGGGCGGCGACCACGCAGCGCGCGAGCGCTCTCGAGCTGAACAGCAACTACCGTACGTACCCCACCGCCACGCTGAAGCTGCTCCACGAGGCCCTGCGTCGAAACCCCTGAAGACCGTGATCGGGGACGGGGCTCGTCAGAGGACCGCTCGGCCCGTGCGCGATCGGCGAGCGGCGACCGCTGCCAGAGCCTGCCTCCGGTTTCCGACGGGGCAGGCGCCTTGACCCGCCACACCTGTCGCGGGAACCCTCGACCGTCGCGTCAGCGACGATTATTCTATCTTAATCCGACACTTGTCAGACGCGACGCGGCAGGCTCGCACCGCGGAACACGAGCTCCCCGGGGGAAGCCGGGGCCGTCAGTTCCGCGCCGGGTGCAACCGGAATGTTGCAGTGATCTGCGAGCCGCCTCGGTCTGGTACGACGTCTGCATTCGTGGCCAGCCATGACGACCTCCAGAACCGTCGTGGCCGCTACGGCCCTCCTCGCTCTTTGCATAACGGCATCCTCCACCGCGCGGGCCGCGAAGCCTCCCAGAGAGTTCGTGCTCGGCGTGCGCGTCGGGATCTTCACCCAGGGCCTCGGGCTCGACGTCGGCGTGACGCGACGTAACGGCGGCTCGGCGCTCTTCATCCGTGGCGTGAGGAGCAGCTCGGACACCCTGGTTCACGGGTTCCTGCGGGCGGGCGTGTTCGAGCCCACCCGCCAGCCGCAGGACGGAAAGAAACTGCGGCCACGTCTCTCGGGCCTCCTGGCGAAGCTCGGTGCGCTCGAGCTGACGGAGGATACGAGCCTTCGGCTGGCCGCGGGCATCGGCCTCGAGTCGCGACAGAATGAGCCGCTGATGGGGGCCTCCCGCGCGGGCTCTGCGGCCCTCGTCGGCCTGACTGTCCCGTTGATCCTCGTGCTGCCGGAGATCTCCCGCGAGTACGCGGCGACGTTCTATTTCGGTCGCGCGGAGCAACCGGCCCGCTGACCCCGTCCTCATCTCTCGCCCCGCCGCCGGACCCCCGACATCGAGTATGCTCCTCGCACCCCGGGGAGGACGAACGTGAACTCGACGCACGCCTTGGTCAAGAGCGGCCCGCAGCAGCTGGCCACCCGCTTCGCGGCCTACCAGAAACTGACGGTGCGCCAGCGCAAGAGGTGGTCAGAGATCCTGTTCAGCCTCGAGATGAAGAACTCCTACGACGTCTTCGACGACCACGGGGTGGCGGTGCTGCGCGTGCGCGAGCTCGGCGAGGGCGTCGGGTCGCTCCTGAGGCGGCTTCTACTGGGGCCCTTCCGTCCGTTCTCGGCGCAGGTCAGCGATCTCGGCACCGAGGAGGTCGTGCTGGAGCTCAAGCGGCCATTTCGCTTCGTCTTCCATCGGCTCGAGGTGCGCGCCGCCGACGGCGAGCTGCTGGGCGCGATTCAGAAGCGCTGGAGCTGGGTGCGACGCATCTATGACCTCCAGGACGCGCAGGGCCAGGTGGTCGGCCAGCTCTTCGGGCCGGTCTGGAAGCCGTGGACCTTCGAGATCCGCCAGGGCAACGAGGTCCAGGGGGTCATCTGCAAGCGCTGGAGCGGGCTGCTCAAGGAGGCGTTCTCCGACGCCGACAACTTCGGCGTCGACCTGGCGAACCTGAGCGATCCCTCGCTCAAGACGCTCGCCTTCGCCGCCACCGTGCTGGTCGACGTGGTGCACTTCGAGCGCGCGAAGACCTGACGGACTTGTCGATCGGTACGGTCGACACGACAGGCCGAGGAGCGAATACCCGTCAGGGGCAGAAGGGGGGCTTCGTACCGCCCCCGCACTGATCGTTCTGCGTCGTAGCGCCCCCCGCGCACGGCTTGTCGTTCATCGTGAAGCCGCTCGGACAGGTCTCGCAGCACTTGAAGGTCTGCGGCGGATCGGGCAGCGCCGTGTCATCGCAGGCCTCGAAGCGCCAGCCCTTGCAGACCTCACAGGCCGCGTTGGTAAAGCTCTTGTGGCACAGCGTGTAGGCCGGCGGGCAGGGCATATTGGCCAGCTTCTCCTTCGTCCCGCACTGCTTCTTCTTGTCGGCCGTCGAGGCGCAGACCGCGCAGTCCACGTTCTTGCTCTTGAAGGCGCCCGCCGGGCCGCGCGTGGTGCAGCCGCCGCAGTATCGCCCGCAGGCATAGAGGCGATCGGTCCCCTGGTCGTGATTCGGGTCGAGCCCCTGCCCCGCCCAGTGGAGGAGCTCGTGCAGCACCACGCTGCAGAGCTCGTCGTCGGTCATCCCGCTCACGTGGGAGTCGTTCAGGTTCATGCGCGGCGTGAACGGGGACCACGACGGATAGTGCTCCGTGTTCGCGTCGGACCCCGAGCAAGTGTTCCCGCACCCCACGACGAGCGACCCGTCCGCGAGCTGCTCCGTGAGCTGGTCCGCCAGCTCCCGATTGGTGGCCGTCAGGCAGAGCAGGCCCTTGCCGACCGCGCAACCGAGGGCCTTGGCGATCCGCTTGGCCTGGGCCGCCGTGCAGCGTCCTCCCCCACCGTCGGTCGGGATGCGCATCGCACCCACCGAATCGGCAGGGTCGCCGCGGTTCGAGGGAAACCCGGCCTGTCCGTCACACTTGGTCCCCTGCGCCAGGCTGACGGGCAGCGTCGTGTCGGAGAGCTGCGTGAAGGTGCCGTCTTCCTCGGGATCGCTCTCGATCACGAGCCGCACGGTCCCCGCGCCCACGTCGTAGGTCTCGCGCCAGCGCCGGTCCATCTTGCCGTTGAAGTTCGTGTCCCGCTCTATCGTGCGGGCGAGCGGCCCGACCGTCCCCTGGATCTTGACGTCGATCTGCCCGTCCTCGTTCGCATCCACGGTCAGGCTCCCGCTCTTGCCCGGCTCCTTGTCCGAGACGTACTCGGGCGTGCCGTCCCCGTTCCAGTCCACCTCCAGCCGGCGCCCCCCCGTCGCGTTCTTCGTCAGCTTGGCCTCGGGCGTGCCGTCCCCGTCCAGGTCCGCCGCCTCTCCCGCCTGGAGCTTGGCCAGCTCCTGGAAGTACCGCTGCGCCTCGGGGGAGAGCTGATCGATCACGCTCGTGCCGGGCCCGAAGTCCGGCTCCACCCCTCGGTCGCCGCCGGTTGTCCCCCCTCCATCCGAGGCCGCGCCTCCGTCGGTGCTCGCGCTGTTCGACTTGCAGGCCGCAGGCGCGGTGAAACTCAGCGCCAGGAGAACGAGGATCGACGATCGGGCTGGGCGCATGCGAGTCCTCCTTAGGCTAGTGGGACCCTGAGTATACGCCCCACCCCCGCGACGCGTTTCCCCTCGGACCGACGGTGCGCTACGATGGGATCCTATGCGCCACGCCTGGCTCGTCCTGCTCCTCCTCGGTTTCGTCGGCTGCGTGCGTACGTCGGTTCAAAATGGCGACGCCCTCGCTCCGGGCCCCGACGGCCCGCTGCCCATCGACGCGGGGTTCGTGGACGGCCAGCGTCCCCCCGACGGCCCCCCTGACGGAACGCCAGGCTCCGGTGAGTCGATCGTGCCACCGCCCGATGGCGGGGCCTCGCGCGACCGCGCCGTACGCGACGGCCCCCGCGCCGACCTGCGACGCGCCGATGCGCGCCCCGACCTCCTGCGCGCCGACAGCCGCCCCGACAGCGCCCCGCCCTGCGGCCCGCCACCAACCGTCAACGTGGCTCCGAGCTGCGCCCAGCAGAACGGGCAGTGCGCGAGCATGGCCGCGCAGGACGGAGACTGTGACGGGCTGCTCCGGTCGGCGGACCCGTGGCCCACGCGGTGCGACACCCTGGCGGTCGCGAACGACTTCCACGCCGACGGACCGAGCCCCACCCTCTTCACCCTTGGAGGTTCGCACCAGTGGAGCTGCGGGCAGGTGACGCTCGCCGCGGGGTCGAGCCTGATCTACAAGCAGCTCCCGCCCACGCTCACGAACGGCAACTACCTCGTAGAGGCGAAGGTCACCCTCGGCGCCACCACGAATCCCACCGACTGGGCGGTCTCCCTCCGCGCCGCGCTCTCCGGGACCCAGGCCCGCGTCTGCGAGCTCTGGCAGTCCTCCACCTATAACCCCCGCCCGACGCTGCACAGCTACCTCGGCTTCGCCAGCGGAGGGAGCACGGGGACGTGGAACACGAGCGCGGTGCTGCCCGCCACGCCGGGGACCGTGCTGCTCCTCCAGAGCTACTACGGCGCGAGCGGTCACGTCTGCCGGCTCCTCTCCGCCGACGGGAGCGTGCTGCACCTGAGCCTCTCGCACGGCGGCAGCGCCATGACGGCCGGGACGGCGGGCTTCTCCGTCGCGGGCCGCTCGGTCACGCTCGACTACCTCAGGATCTTCGCCGTCCCCTAATGAGCGTCCGCGGCGGACGCTGCGCGCCCCCTCACCGCGCGGTGCGTTCCAGCCTGACCCACACGATGCCGCGGAACTGCCCCTCCGCGTAGCCGGTGGCCTGATCCTCCGGGTACTTCTCCTTCAGCACCGCCGCGACCTCCGGGGCGAGCTTCGCCCCGTGGCAGCTCAGGCAGAGGGGCTGCACGTAGAGCGGCTCCGCGTAGCCGAAGCTCCCGTCGGCCAGCTTCGCCGTCCGGTGCGCGGGCGGCTTGGCCGGCACCTTCGAGAGCTCCTCGAGGAGCGGCTTGTGCCAGGCCTGCGGGGCGTTCTTCGGGTTGCGGAGCTTGTCGCTCGTGCGGCCGAGACGCACCCCCGGCGCGGCCAGCGCCTTCGCGAGCTCCGGCGCCTGATCGCGACAGACGTTAATCGCCTGCACCGGGCCACCGGTCTTGAGCGCCTGCTGGAGCGCACCCACCAGCTTCTGCTTGAGCTGTCCCACGAGCCCCTGCGCGCGCTGCACCAGGACGGAGTCGGGCTGGGCCACCCCCTCGGGCGGGCTCGTGGGCGCGGGCGCTTCCTTCTTGCATCCGGAGGCGGCCAGCAGGCAGGTCCACGTCAGCGCGAAGATGATCGAGCGTTTCATCGAAGGTCTCATCGAACGTTTCATGGGGCAGCATCGTATCGGCTCGGCATACGAATTGCTCGTCCCTTTCTCCATGGAGAGCCGCATCGAGACGAGCCGCCCCTGCCCGCCGCACCGCGGGCCGAGGGCCACGCCGATCCCCTCTCCTCCGACGCGAACCCTCGGGAGCCGCGCGCGCTACGACGCCATCGTGGTGGGGAGCGGCGTGGGCGGGGCCGTCACCGCGGCGCTCCTCGCGCAGCGCGGGCGCAGGGTTCTCCTCCTCGAGAAGAACGACCGCCTGGGCGGCATTCTGGCCTCCTTCGAGCGGCACGGCTTCAAGCTGGACGCCGGGAGCCACCTCATCGCCCACGGGGAGAAGGGGACGCTCGGCCGGGTGCTGCGCGCGCTCGGCCTCGCCCGCCCGCGCTTTCTGACCCACCCGATCCCCGTCCGCTCGCGGGGCATTCTCGAGCTGACGGCCCCCACGCGCCGACGGGGCCTCGCCCGCACGGGCCTCGAGCTGGTCCGCGCGCTGCGCCTCACCGCGCGCGAGCGGCGGCACCTCGCGCGCCTGGTCTTTCAGGTCTTCACCCTCACCGAGCCCGAGCTTCGCCTCTGGGACCGGCGCACCCTCGAGACCTTCGTGCGGCGCTACACCGACCACCCGGGCGTCTATTTCCTGCTGAGCTTTCTCGCCAGCATCTTCTTCGTGCTACCCCCGTGGCAGGTCTCGGCGGGGGAGGCCCTGCGTGCGCTCCGCGGCGTGCTCTGGAGCTACCGCCTCTCGTACGTGGAAGGGGGGATGGACAGCCTGATCCACGCCCTCCTCGGCGAGGTCGTGGCGCGCGGAGGGGAGCTCGTCGTCTCGCGTCCCGCCACGCGCGTCCGGCACGGGGGCCACGAGCTCGTCGTGACCACCGACGATGGCCGGGAGTACGCGGCCCCGGTCGTGGCCGCAAACCTCGCCCCCGCGGACCTCCTCCCGCTCCTCGACGGACCGGCGCTGCCCGCCCCCTACGTGGCGCGCGCGCGGTCGTCGCGTCCCTCCGGCAACGCGCACCAGCTCAAGCTCGGCCTCCGGCGCCCGCTCGTCGAGGAGGGGTGCCTTATCGGCGGCCTGACCATGGAAGGGCTCACCCTGGCCGACCTGAGCCTGCCCCTCATGCGACGCACCGTGGACCAGATCGCCGTCGGACGCGCCTCGGACCCGCTCGCCGTGTACGCCCCCTGCCCGACCAACTACGACCCGAGCCTCGGCCCCGAGGGACAGCAACTGCTGCTGGTCAGCCTCTACGGACCGACCTGCGAAGGCCCGCTCGATCCGCCCGCGGTGTGGAAAGAGCGCGGGCTCGCCGCTCTGGCGCGCGTCCTTCCCGGCCTCGAGGACGAGCTCCTCTTCGCCGAGCTCACCCCCGTGCCGGAGGTCGCCGCGTGGATGGGCAAGAGCAACTGCGGAGCCATTTGCACCGGCCAGTTTCCCGATCAGGTGGGCTCGGCGCGCCTCTCCGTCGAGACCCCCGTCCCGGGCCTCTTTCTTTGCGGCGACGGAGCCGGTGGTCGCGGCATCGGCACCGAGCTGGCCGCGGCCTCGGGGGTCCAGGCGGCGCGGGCCATGCTGCGCCTGCTCGGTCGAGGCGTGCGGAGCCGTCACGGATGACGGACGTGCTGCACGCCCTCTGCTGGTGCGGCGTTCTTGGCGCGGGGCTCGCCGGGAGCGTCCTGCTGCACCGGTTCGGGCTCCGCGCGACCTACGTGCGCGACCTCTTGCACGTCGGCGCGGGTCTCTGGGTCTTCTCCTTCTCGACGTGGAAGGGCCCGGTCGCACCGCTCGTCCTCGTGCTCGGGGCTCTGATGCTGATGGCGCTCCTCCCACTGCTGGCGCGCACGCTCCCCCTCGCCCGGGCTGTCGTAGGGAGCGTGACCGGTGAGGGGGAGCGATGGCAGGGACTCGTGCTCTACACGGTGGCCCACACGGCGCTCACCACCGCGGCCCTCACCCACGCCCCCTTCCCCGCTGGCGCAGCGCTCTGGGCGCTGGCGCTCGGCGACGGACTGGGCGGTGCTGTCGGCCGCCATCTCGGACGCCTCCGCTTCCGCGTCCCAGGAGGAAAGATCAAGACCGTGGAGGGCTCGCTCGCCGTGGGTCTCTTCTCCGCCGTCGCGCTCCGCCTCGCCGGCTGGACCTTCGCCGCCTCCGTCGATTGGGGCCTCGCCCTCGAGGTCGGGCTCCTCGCCGCGCTCGTCGAGGCGCTCTCGCCCCGCGGCACCGACAACCTTTTCGTCCCCGGCGCTGTCTGGACCTGGCTCTTGCTGCGCCGGTGACGGGGCCGCACTTTCGGCACGCGTGGCAGAGATGTTGCAGCTCCCCCTCGCATGAGCGCTCACGGTCAACCCCTGCCTGCCCCCCCCGACCTGCACGAAACGCCACTCCGCGTCCCGCCGTGGCTCGTCGGCGTGTATCGCCTCGCGGACCCCAAGATCACGCTGGCGTCGGCAGCCTCGCTCTTTCTCGGCGCGGCGGGCGCGGCGCACGAGGGGCCGCTGTCGTGGCCCTGGCTGCTCGTGACCTTGTTCGGCATCTTCTGCCTCGAAGCGGCCAAGAACGCCTCGGGTGAGATCTACGACTTCGACTCGGGCGCCGACCAGGCGGTGGAGGAGGCCGATCGCAGCCCCTTCTCCGGCGGAAAGCGCGTGCTGGTGGACGGATTGCTCTCGCGCGGGCAGGCCGCCACGGTCGCCGCCGTCTTCTACGCCGCGGGGATCCTCTCGGGGGCCGGCATCGTGCTCTTTCGCGAGCCGCGCGTCTTCTGGGTGGGCCTGCTTGGCGTGCTCCTCGCGTTCTTCTATCACGCCCCGCCCCTTCGCCTCGCGTACCGCGGCCTCGGCGAGCTGGCCGTGGCCCTCTGCTACGGCCCGCTCATCGCTCTCGGCACCTTTCTCGTGCAGCGCCACGCCCTGAGCTCGTTCGTGCTCTACGCGTCGCTGCCGCTCGGCCTGCTGATCGCCGGCTTTCTGTGGGTCAACGAGTTCCCGGACTATCGGGCCGACGCGAGCGCCGGCAAGCGGACATTGGTGGTCCGACTGGGTCGACGCGCGGCCAGCCGCGTCTTCGCGGTCCTCGTCGCGCTCAGCTTCGCCGCAGTGATCGCGCTGCCGTTCCTCGGCTTACCGCCGACCGTGTGGCTCGGCCTCCTCGGTCTACCGCACGGGGTGGCCGCCGCGCGGCGCGTCCTGCGCTGGCCCGAGGAAACCCCCAAGCTCGTGCCCGCCCAGGCCCACACGCTCGTCTCGTTTCTGCTGCTCTCCGTGGGTCTCGGCTTCGGGTTGCTGCTCGTACGGCTCGCTCGCTGAGGAGGCTGGCCGGCGTCCTTGGCGATCCCGCTCGCGACCTCGCGGGCGGCAGCGCAGAGTGACCTACCCTCAGAGAGAGCCTCTCGGCGCGGGGAGCAAGCCGACCCGCGCTGCGGGCGCGTCGCGGATCCCCGCGGCCCAAAGTGACCCGTCCCTCCGCCGTGCGTCGAGTCCTCGGGCCGACACCCGGGCCCCGCACACGCCACGGAGCAGCAACCCCGAAGCACGCATCCTTTGCTAGACCCGGCGCCTTTCGAGGCGCGCCGCTCGCCCTGCCGCATCGTGACCTCCTGGCCTGTGGCTTGCTTCATGCTGCCTTTTCTACCGAACCCCGGTGAAAGGAGGCCTGCCCATGGCTGGACCGATCGTACCGCGCACCAAACCGGATGTAGCGCGCCCCTGGTGGGTGTCCGAAGAGCGCCCCTGGAACACGCTGCGTCGAGCCGTCGATCGCCTCTTCGAGGACTTCGGCTACGAGCTCGGCGCGGAGGCCGTAGCGCCCTTCGGCGCGGCCTTCGGGGCGGGTCCTCGCGTGGACGTCATCGAGGACGAGAAGGAGCTCCGCGTGCTGGCCGACCTGCCAGGGATCGCGGCGAAGGATCTCCACGTGAGCGTCGCGAGCAATCTGCTCACCATCAAGGGAGAAAAGGAGGAGGCGAAAGAGGAGAAGAGACGCCACTACTACATGAAGGAACGGACCTACGGCGCGTTCCACCGCACGGTGTCGCTGCCCTGCGAGGTGCACGCGGACAAGATCTCCGCGTCCTTCTCGCACGGCGTGCTCACGGTGACGCTGCCGAAGACGGAGGCCGCCAAGATGGCCAGCCGCAACATCCCGGTCAAGGAGGGCTGAGGGCGAAGCGAGCCGCGCATCGGCGGCGACGCTTACCTCGGACCCGCGCGTGGCGTGCTTCGTGCACCGGTGGGAGTGAAGGAGGGGTCCGATGCGCTACGAGGGCTTCATCGAGCGAGTGCAGGAGCGGAGCGGAGTCGCCTCTCCCGAAGAGGCGGAGCGCATCGCGCAGATCACGCTGGAGGTGCTGGGGGAGCGCCTGAAGGAGACGGAGCTGCGCCTGGTCGCCTCGCGGCTGCCCGAGCCGCTGGCCGAGGCGCTGCGTCGTGGCCGACCCGCGGGCTCCTTCGACGCGGTGGAGCTCTACCGCCGCATCGGCGAGCGCGAGCGCGTGCCCCTGGGCTTCGCCGTCGAGCATGCCGCAGCGGTCTGCCGCGTGCTGGCCGAGACGCTGGACCCGGATACCTGTCTGCGGCTCCAGCTCCACGTCCCCCTCCCCGAGTCGCGCGTCGCGGAGGTCCTGCCCGAACGCCATCGGCGCGTCACGCCGCCTGGTCGCGGCCACACGCTGGCCGATGGACGGCCGGGCAGTCGCCGACCGCTCAGCGAGGCGGAGGCGCGGCCCGCGCACCGCGAGTCCGTGGTGGAGAGCGAGAACCCGCACGCCAGCTCCAAGCTCTCCTCGGCCAGCGGGACGGCGACCGACCAGCGCGGAGACTCGCTCGCCGTGGGTCGCACGGGGAGCAAGCGACCGCTCAGCGACGGAGGTGACACGTGACGCCCGTCGTCGCGCCGTCCGCTGTGGCGGGCGCCAGCGCGGCACCGAGCGCCCTTCCCCCGGCCGTCAACCGCCAGCTGGCCGAGCTTCTGCGGCAGTACGCGGGCCTGCTCGAGGTGCAGGGCGCCAGCTCGTTTCGCGTGGAAGCCTATCGCCGCGCGGCCAGCACGCTCGACGCGCTGGTGGAGGATCTGCGGACGCGCTTCGAGCGCGGAGGGATCGCCTCGCTGCGGGAGCTACCGCAGATCGGCCCAGGGATCGCGGCGGCGCTGGCGGAGATGCTGCAGACCGGCCGCTGGACGCGCCTCGAGGCGCTGCGCGGCGCCCTCGACCCGCCGGCTCTCTTTCAGACCGTCCCCGGGGTGGGACCCGCGCTCGCCCGCCGCATCGCCGAGACGCTGCACCTCGAGAGCCTCGAGGAGCTCGAGATCGCCGCGCACGACGGTCGCCTGCAGAGCGTCGCGGGGGTCGGCGAGCGCCGGGCGGCCGGCATCCGCGCCAGCCTGGCCCAGATGCTCGGCCGGAGGCGCGTCGCGAACCGCCAGCCGCTCTCCGCCCCGCCGGTCGAGCTCCTCCTCGAGCTGGACGCGCGCTATCGTCACGCCGCCCAGCGAGAGGAGCTGCCCCGCATCGCCCCTCGGCGCTTCAACCCCGAGGGTGCGGCGTGGCTGCCCGTGCTGCACACCGACCGAGGCGAGTGGCACTTCTCCGTCATGTATTCGAACACGGCGCGCGCGCACCAGCTCGGCCGCACGCAGGACTGGGTGGTGATCTACTTCTTCGACCGCGAGCAGCACGAGGGGCAGGCCACGGTCGTCACCGAGTCCCGCGGAGCTCTCGCGACCCGACGGGTGGTGCGGGGCAGGGAAAGCGAATGCCTCGACTATTACGCCGGGCACTCACCATCCCGGGAGTCGTGAAAGGCGTCCGCAAGCCGGTCCAGGCCGTTTTTATCCTGCCCACCGTCTCACCCGCCGCCGCCGCCGGCCGGTCTTGCGGACGCTTGGACGCGAGGCCTCGTTGCCCGCGCGTCCGGCGCAGCACGCGCCCTCTCCTCTCGCCTAATCCCCCATCGCGCGACCTTCGTAGGTCCGCCCGGAGAGGGCCTGGTAGGCCACGTGGATCAGATCCGTCTCGGTCACGATGCCGACGAGCTGTTCGTCCTCGTTCACCACCGGCAGCGAGCCGAAGCCGTAACTCAGCAGCACCTCCGCCGCCGCATGCGCGGGCATCTCCGGCCGCACCGTCTGCACGTTGCGGCTCATGATCTCGGCCACCGGAACCGCCTTTCGGCTCCCCTGGCCGAGCGCCCGAAAAATATCCCGATTCGACACCACGCCCACCACGTGCCCCCGGTCGTCCACCACCGGCAGGTGTCGGATCTGCGCCAGGCGCATCTCTATGTCGGCGTGGTTGATCGTGTCCCGTTCCTTCGCCGTGATGAGCGCCGTGGACATCACGTCCGAGACCTTGAGGTTCTGAAGTTTCATGGCGGATCTCCACTCCCTGGGAGTCGTCACCCGAGACGAGGTTGCGAGGAGCGTGCCAGGCGCGCCCGGGGGCCAAAGCGAAGTCCTTCCGACGGAGAAGGTGCGGCGGTAAGAGCCGCCGCGCGGGGCCCGGTGTCACCCCGGCCCACACGGCGGCGCCACGACCCGAACGCCGGGTCAGACTGGCCACGACCGCGCGCTCTGTGGAGGGACAGGCGCCGGGGGGAGATCACTCCACCGCGGCCTCGAAGCAGTAGTGCCGTCCGGCAGCGGAGGGGGTGGTGATCTGGAAACGGAGCTCCGCCGTCCGCCCGGCGAGCGCGCTGGTATCGACGGAGAAACCCTCCCAGCCGGTCGTGTTGCTCCGCACCTGGGTCAGCTTCTTCTCCCCTCCCACGAAGACCTCGAGCGTCACGGGGGCCCCCGCGGGGAAGCCCTGGACCGCGTCGTCCAGCAGGCCGTGGTGCCCCACGAGCCGGCGCTTCAGGGTCACCCCGGGGAAGCGCACGCGCAGGATCGCCCCCTCCACCGGATGCGCCCAGAGGCACTGGCGGAACTCGCCGCCCACGCGATAGCTCTCCGGTCCGACGTAGTTCCAGGTGGCCTCGGAGCACTGGAAGCGATCCCCGCGCTCGGGAGCGCAGCGGGTCGCGATCCCGCCCCGCTCGAGTTCCACCACCGCCGACGAGAGGCGGGTCAGCACGGAGCCGTCGCTCGTGGTCTTGCCGCGCGTGAGCGCTTTGAGCCCGAGCCCAACCCCCGGCACGAGCACGAGGAGCAGCGCCACGAGCACCCCGCGCCGCTCGAGCCGCTGTCCGAGCGGGAGCAGCTTCCGCGCGAGCCAGCCCGCGAGCGCCGGCCGATAGCGCGCCGCCACCATGAGTCCGAGCACGAGGAGCCCCAACCAGGAGAGGAAGGCCGAAGCGGCGTTCACCGCCGGCCAGCCGTAGCGCAGCTCGAGGAGCCCATCGCGCGCCGGGACCTCGAGGAAGATCTTCTGCCCGGCGAGGGTGCCGGTCTCTATCGGCAGCCGCTCGCCGTTCAGGCTCGCGCGCCAGTTCGGATAGTTCGCGACGTGCAGGAGGAGCCGGCTCTCGGCGGTGGTGCCCGAGAGCTTCAGACGCACACGCTCGTCCTCGAAGCTCTCCACCTCCACCCGCCCCGGGCCGCGCAGGGTGGTGCGCGTCGCGCTGTAGCCCTTGAAGCGGTAGACCACGATGGGCCCGAAGCGCCGCTCCTCCTCGAGGTCGCTGCCGGGGGTCGGCCCGATGCTCACCACGTACTTCACGTTGAGCGCGCGATAGACCTCCGGCTCGCCGACGTCGGGCTTGTGGATGAAGTTGATCGCCGGGGTGAAGCCCACCTTGTAGGCCGGCGTGCCGTTGAAGATCGGCGCCGCGGCGAAGAAGTGGTCGTTGTACGGGCGCACGTAGGCGATGCGATAGAACGAGGCGTCCTCCTTCTTGCGCGCCGCCGACCACTTCAGGAACTCCTGGTAGTCCCCCCAGTAGTCGAAGTCGCGGCGGGTCTTCGGGCGCCCGAGCTCCGCGCCGTAGTTCTGCCCCCAGTCCTGCAGGACCGGTTGCACGAAGGGGGCGACGCAGAGGAGGAGGAGACACCCGAGCGCATAGGCGCGGTAGCGGAAGGGGCGCGCGCGCAGCGCCGTGAAGGCCGACTGCAGCGCGTAGCCCGCCAGCAGGAACAGGCACATCTTGGCCGGGATCGAGAGGCGCTGGAACTGCACCTGGCCGAAGGCGGGCGAGAGACGCAGAAGCCCGAGCTCGGAGAAGGCGCTGCTCGAGGCCAGAAAGAGCATCAGCGAGCCCCAGACCGCGAGGAAGAGCCCGCCCACGCTGCGACGCCAGGCGGCGAGCGCCCCGCCCAGCACGCCGAGCCAGATGATGGGCGGCGCCACGTTGTCGAAGAGGGTCCCGCGCCAGAGCCCCTGGGCCATCGTCGGCAGGGACTTCCAGAGCTCGCCGTACTTGGCCATCCAGGCCCCCTTGGCCGAGAAGGGGACGAGCCAGAAGGCGGCCAGCGCCGCGCCCAGGCCGAGCGCCGCGAACGAACGCACGAAGACGCGCCCCGCGGGCTCCTCGCTGCCGAGGGCGCGTACGATCAAATAGAGGGGCACGCCGAGACCGAAATAGATCGCGCTCACCGGATGAGCGAGGATGGCGCCCCCGGTGAGGAGCGCGCAGACGGCATAGTCGCGAGGCCTCCCGCGCACGAGCACGCGGTCGAGCGTCGCCAGGCTGAAGAGCGTGAGCGCCGTGGAGAAGACCTGCGGCCAGACGCCCCACCAGACGGTGTAGCTCCAGCCCCCTTCGCGGTACTGGCCACGGTCGAGGAGGAAGAAGAGGCCGGCCAGAAAGCCCGCGGTGCGGCCGAGGTAGGTCCGCCCGAAGGCGTACACCGCCACCGCCGAGAGGGCCATCATGGCCAGGAAGGCGAGCGCGTAGGCCCCCTCCCAGCCGAGGAGGCCGAAGCTGCCCAGGTAGAAGGCCGAGATCCACCAATCTCCGCCGGGCGGGTAGTCCTCGCCGGCGGGCCAGCCCGCGAACCAGAGGTTGCTCCAGCCGGAGAGGCGACCGCTCGCGAGCATGCGCGTGAGGAAGTGCCAGGCCCGCGCGAGATGCACCGGGTGATCCTGGGACTGCGGCATGGCGCCGACGAGGCAGGGCCAGAGGAGCCCCGCGGCGACGAAGACCAGCACGAGGGCCGGCGCGGCGCGCGGCAGCCAGCGCAGCTCGAAGCGCCCGAGCTGGACCGGCCCCGCGAGGAAGGCGCGCAGGCGCCCCGACTCGAGGAGCAGCCCGTAGAGCGCGATGCTCGCGAGCCCGGTACCGAGGAGCCGGAGCGCGTAGGGAGCCGATAGGAGCAGGAGCACGCCGAGTCCCGCGGGGACGAGCACCATGAGCGCCCGCAGCCACGGGGGGCGCGGATCCTCGGGGAAGGGGGCCTCGAGCTCGTCGGTCACGCGGGCACCTCGGCCACGAGCGCGGTCCAGGGGAGCGGGGCACGCACCTCTCGCACGGTCATGCGCGAGGAGACGAAGCGGACGAAGGCGGCCTGGCTCCAGTGCTGCAGGTGCCCGGGGGTGTTCCCGAGGTCACGCACGTAGGCGCCGCGGGCCACGTTCAGGGCGCGCCAGAGCGGCTCGCGCGGCACGCTGAGCAGCGCGAAGCGGCGGCTCACCCGCGCGATCTCCGCCAGCGCGAGACGCGGGTCGGGCAGGTGCTCGAGCACCTCGCACGCCACCACGAGATCGAAGCTCTTGTCGGGGAAGGCGAGCTCGCTCCCCGACTGGGCCGAGAGCCGGAGCCAGGGGTGACGCCGCCGGGCCTCCTCGAGGATCGCGGGCGAGTAGTCCACGCCGAAGAACTCGGCCGGTCGGCGCCGCGAGAGGTGCGCGCAGAGCTCCCCCTCGCCGCACCCCACCTCGAGCACGGTGTGGGCCTCCAGGCGGTCGTACAGGCTCCCCACGCAGTGGAGGAACCCATCCATGAGCCACCGCGCGATGGGGTTCCGGCTGTGGTACTTGTCCGTGACGTTGCCGGCGACGATTCCCCGGTCCACGATCATGCCGCGCGCCCTCGAGCTGGGGATTGATGGCCAGGGCCCTCGCGCGAGGGCGAGACGGCCGTTTCCGTCGAGGGTGCGTAACAAGCGCCGACGGCGTTGTCAACGGCGGCCCGACGCTGTAAACCCCGCGTGACCGCCGAGACCGACCGCATGAGGCCCGAAACCACCGCGCCTGCCGCACCGCCGCACCTCGAGGGCCGGAGCCCGACCGCGACCGGGCGCGACCACCGCATCGACCTCGTGTGGCTCCTGCGCCTGCGCTGGGGGGCCATGGCCGGCGAGGTGATCGCCTTCGCGGTGGCGCATCACCTCCTCGGCAAGACCCTGCCCCTCCTGCCGCTCCTCGGCCTCGTGGCCGTGCAAGGGCTCACCAATTTGATCTGGGCCGCGGGCCTGCGCCGCACCGCGCAGGTCTCCGAGTGGATGGTCGGCTCGCTCATGCTCCTCGACGTGCTGATCCTGACCGGGATCCTGGGGCTGACCGGGGGACCGCTCAATCCCTTCAGCACGCTCTACCTCGTGCACATCGCGCTGGCCGCGGCCGTGCTGCGCACGCGCTGGACCTGGACGCTCGTCGCCGCCTCGCTCGCCTCGTTCGGCGCCCTCTTCTTCACCGAGGAGTGGCTCGGGAGCGGCGCGGCGGCCGGGCACGCGCACCATCACCACGGCGGCCACGCCCCGACCGAAGCCGCGCCCCCGCACGACATGCGCTTGCACCTGCAAGGGATGTGGGTGGCCTTCGGCACCGCCGCCCTCTTCATCGTCTACTTCGTGGGGCGGGTGACGCGGGCCCTCGCGGAGCGCGACGCGGAGCTCGCGCGGGTGAGAGAGCTCGGCCTGCGCACGGAGAAGCTGGCCTCGCTCGCCACGCTCGCCGCCGGCGCGGCGCACGAGCTCGCCACCCCGCTCTCCACCATCGCCGTGGTGGCCAAGGAGCTCGAGCGCTCCTTTTCGACCGCTCCCGCGGCGGAGAGCGACGCCCTCGCCGACGTCACGCTGATTCGACGCGAGGTGGCGCGCTGCCGCACGATCCTGACCCACATGGCCGCCGAGGCGGGAGAGGCCTCGGGAGAGGGCCCCACGCGCCTCACCGTGGCCGCACTCCTCGACGCCGCGCGCGACGGCCTCGCCGCAAGCCCCGCCGTAGAGCTCGTGCTGCCGGCGGACACCGGCACCCGCGTGCTCGAGCTTCCCGTGCGCGCCACGGCCCAGGCGCTGCGCGTGCTGCTCCAGAACGCCCAGGACGCCTCCCCCGAGGGCGAAGCAGTCGAGCTCCGGGCCGAGGCGAGCGCCGATCGGGTGCGCCTCGTGGTCCGCGACCGCGGCCCGGGGATGGACCCCGAGACCCTCTCGCGCGCCGGCGAGCCCTTCTACACCACGAAGGAGCCCGGACGCGGCATGGGCCTCGGCCTCTTTCTGGCCCGCTCGGTGGTAGAGCGCCTCGGCGGCCACCTCGAGCTGGCCTCGAGCGCGACCGCCGGCACGACGGCCACCGTGACGCTCCCCGCGCTCCCCGCGACAAACGGCCACATGGCCAAAGCCGACGCGCCGTGATGGAAGAAGACATGTTCGCCCAGGCAGAGGAACGCAGCGAGACCCTCGGCGCCACGATGCTCGTCGTGGACGACGATCCGCTCTTTCGCGATCGGCTGGCCCGCGCGCTCCGCGGACGCGGCCTCGAGGTGCGCACCGCGGCGGACCTGGACGAGGGGGTACGCCTGGCCCGGGAAGAGTCGCCGGAGCTCGCGGTGGTGGACCTGCGCATGCCGGGGGGCTCGGGGCTCGAGCTGGTCAAGGAGCTCAAGGCCATCGACCCCACCACCAAGGTCGTGGTCCTCACGGGGTACGGCAGCATCGCCACCGCGGTGGACGCCGTACGCCTCGGCGCGATCAACTACCTGCAGAAGCCGGCCGACGCCGACGACGTGCTGGCGGCCTTCGCCCGGGGGGAAAGCCCGCCCCTCGAGCCGCCGGCCGTGAGCTACCAGGTCCCTTCCCTCGAGCGCGTGGAGTGGGAGCACATTCAGCGCGTGCTCGCCGACTGCGCGGGGAACATCTCCGAGGGCGCGCGCCGGCTCGGCCTGCACCGCCGCACCTTGCAGCGCAAGCTCCAGAAGTACCCGCCAAGGCGGTGAGGACCCGCCTGCGAACGAACCTCTCTCGCGAGTCGGCCATGACCAGCACGCTCACCTTCCTGTCTCTCGGTCTTCTCCTCGGGGCCTGCGCCGCTCCGGCCGCCGGACCGTCTCCCGCTCCCGCGGACGCCGGGCTCGTCCGCGAGGCCGGAAGCACGCGGGACGGACTGCGCGGCGACGCGCGCGGGGCGGAGGCGGGCGGCGAAGGCGCCTGTTATCTCTCCGGCCCCGGCCCCGAAGAGGAGCTCGTCTTCGTCGGCAACGCCGAATCGGGCACGGTCTCGGTGGTGGACCCGCGCACCTGCACCGTGACGAAGACCATCCCCGTGGGCAACCACCCCGGAGAGGCGCAGGCCAGCCCCGACGGAAACCTCGTGCTCGTCACGAACGTCGAGGACGGCACTCTCTCCGTGATCCTCCGCGCCGGCTTGCGCGTGGCGAAGACGATCGAGGTCGGCTCGCGGCCGGGGCTGCTCCAGGTGAGCCCGGACGGGAAAGATGCCTGGGTACACAGCGACGGGGACGGGCGGCTCGCGGTCGTGGACCTCGAGGGGCTCACGGTGGCGCGGCGGCTTCCCTCGGCCCCCGGGGAGGCGCGCCTGGCCTTCGACGAGAACCTGCCCCCGCGGGTCTACCTCGCCCGCGCCGGGGACAGCAGCCTCGCGGTGTGGCCGGCTTCAGGAGAGTCGCCGGTCGCGACCCAGCACCTCGGCGGGGTGCCGCGCGCGATGGCCTACTCGAAGTGGAAGCAAGCGGTGTACGTCTGCACGAGCGGGGCGAAGCCCGCGGTCGAGGTCTTCAGCACGCAGGGGCCCGCGGCTCCCGCGCGCATCGCGCGGCTCGAGCTGCCGAACGCCTGCACCTATCTCCGCTTCTCCGCCGACGGGCGCTACGGCTGGCTGAGCGTGCGAGACGCCGACACCGTGGCCCTGCTCGACACGGAGACGAACACGCTCGTCTCCACCCTGCGCGCGGGCGAACGCCCCGACCGCACCCTGGTGCTCGGCGACCTGGCCGTCACCGGGAACCTCAAGTCGCCCGACATCTCGCTCCTGCAGCGCGCCCCGGCCCGCGAGCTCGCCCGCGTGGCCGTGGGCACGGTCTTCTGGGACGACGCCCAGAAGGTCGGTCGCCGTCCCCTCGCCGCCTCGCTCGACGGTCGCTTCGCCTACGTGCCGAGCGACCACTGCGGCACCCTTTCGATTGTCGACCTCACCGCGAAGAAGCTCCGCGGCACCGTCCTCCTCGGCGCCGCCCCCGGTGCGATCACCGTGGCGAGCCCGTCGGGGGGAGCGAGCTGCCACTGAGGCTGGGGCGCGGGTCCTGGCTTTGGCCACCCGCGCCGGGGTGCATCAGGCCGACCGGGCTCGAAAGAGATGGGGACCGAGAGGTTCTCTGGTGTTTGCGACAGCACCAAGGAGCCCCCTCGCCCCCAACCTCATCACCCGTTGACTTGGATGCGCGCAGTGGTCATTCTCAGACCAGTTTTTGCCTTGGGAGGGGCCATGCCAGCATATCGTTCGTTCGTTCGTTCGTTCTGGTTTCCGTAGCGGTCGCGCTTCCCGGCTGCGATCCAGGGCCTGAGGAGCTGCCCGTGGGGGCGCATACCGCCGCCCAGGTCTGCTCGCGGGATGGCGGTCCCGGCACGCCGAAGGACAAGGTCGTCGTGGCCCCGTCAGACGCCGGGATCGGCGGCTACTGGGGCGCCACGCAGGCAAAGGAGGGCGCCAACGGGCCGGACGAGGTCGGCTTCGCCGCGGCCGCCGAGGTGGTCTACGCCCCTCGCAACGGGGCCGAGACCGACCGCTTCGCTCTGGCGTACGTCGCGACGAACGGGGAGCTCTGGGCCCGCATCTTCGACGGAGCCTCGGCCGCCTTCACGGGCTCCCCCGTCAAGCTCAACTACTACAGCTCGATCCCGCCTTGGGTGCGGCACCTGGGACGGGACGACGTCTGCACGGGCGTCTCGAGCCCCGACGGCCAGTGCGCCTGGTTCACCTGGTACGAGGCCAACGACCAGAGCGTGAACTGGCGGGCGATCGCCTCCAACGGCGCGCTCGGCACGGCGTGGTCGATGGCCGGGAAATACCCCTCCGGAGACGCGGCCAAGTACTCGCTCGACGGGTACACCTGGGTGCGAACGAAGCTCCTCGCCTGGATCAGCACGGACAACCGCAACGTGCACGCGGTCGTGCTGGCGCAGGATGGCATCACGTTCCTGAGCCCCGTGCTCACGCTGCAGTCTTTCACCGGAGGCAACGTCTGGCGAGCTCACCAGACGGCTGTGGCGTGGAACGGCGTCGAGAAGAACTGGCTCGTCACCTGGACCGAGTTCGATACGCGCGGGAGCCCGTCCCAAGGAAAGCAGTGGGCCCGCGTGAAGTCTCGGATCGTGGGCTATGACGCGAGCCTCGGCCCGATCCGAGACCTCTATTCGTGCGGCGCCTCAGATGCGTGCACTGGAGCGATGGTTCCCAGGAACGCCGTTCCCGTCTGGGCCTCCGCCTCCGCCGGCAAGAAACCACCGAAGCACGACGCCGGCACGTCACCCGCAGACGGAGGCATCTCGTCACAGTACAGCGTCGGCTGCTTCTGCTCCGGTGTCTGGATGGCGAGCAGCCCTTTCAGCACCAACACCGACCGCTTTCGGGTACACCACTACGGCCGGCACGCGCGGCTCGATGGCTGGGGGGCAGTGGGCTCCACCAGCTATGGAAATCCATCCTTCGGGCAGTATGCGCCGATAAGCCAGGCTGACTTTTATTACGTCAACGTGCGCACTCCCTTCCAGCTTGTCGAAGGATCTGGCACTCAGAAACGCCTTGTCCAAGACAGCGTGGAGTACCGCGATCAACAGAACGTCAGCGCCTACGGCTGGCCGCAAGCGCTGCGGTCCGCGCCATCAATGGCCGCGACGCTCCTTACAACTCAACAGGGAAACCTGCTGGTGCTGACCATCCTCGACTCCCGGAGCGGCGGATGCCCGGGTCCGAACTAGGATATCGCTGGCTCACGGTCAGTGCGATTCTCGCGGCCCTCGGCGCCTGCGCAGGGTCACCAGCGGAGCGGCTACCTGCCGACGCGAGCCCAAGCGACGCATATCATGCACCGACCGGCCAACCCGGCCGGGTGGATATCCTCGTGGTCAGACCCACGTGGACGGCCGCGAGCGCCATCGGAAGCCTCGCAGAGCGCACCAAGCTCACGCTGCAAGCGCTGCTGATGCCGGGCGACCAGCGCCCGATCCGCGATCTGCGCTTCGGTGTCGTTTCCTCGTCCCTGACGCCGCAACCCGGACTCGAGCTTCCGCCCCCGCCCGAGATCCCGCCCAACGACGGCACACTTATGCTGCCGCAGGTCAATGGGATGGCCGCCGATCTGACCGCCGCGATCGGTGGGTGGCCGCTGAAGAAGCGCTACCTCGACACCACCTTGCTCCCGGCCCAGTACCTTCCCGACGTCGCTCACTTCCTCATCGTCGGGGCACCGTCCTACGAAACCGAGGTGGAGCAGTTCCTCGAAACCTCGGTGCGCGCGCTCGACGGGCGCAACAAGAGCTTCTACCGCGCCGACGCGCTCACCGTCGTGCTCTTCTACGCCGACATGGAAGATTGCAGCACCGCCGACGGCTCTCTATGGCCCAAGGACATCGACACGTGGTGGAACAAGATCACGCCCAACGCACGCTGCTACGATCCACCAGCCGGCCTCCTTCATCCCGTCTCGCGCTACGTGGAGGAGATCCCGCGGCTGCTCGCCGGGCGCCATGTGATCCTCGCCGTGGTGGGCCTCTTTCGGCAGCCCGTGCTAGTCCCCGGCCCGCCTGACCTCCCCGCGGTGCGCGCCGTCCGAGACTGCGGCAAGCAGAATACGCCGACGGTCCGCATGAAGGCCTTCCTCGAGGGGGTCAAGGCCCGCGCGCTCCCGGGCATCGAGACGCTCCACCTCGAGCCCTGCCCGACGCCGAGCGGCTTCGAGAAGGAACCCTTCCAGCCCCTCGTGGATCGCATCCTCGCCCGCGTGAAACGCT
>JADLHG010000086.1 GCA_020848905.1 Deltaproteobacteria bacterium | reverse complement strand
TCGGTGATGAGCCGCGAGTTCTGGTTCCTCCTCAATAACTGGGTCCTGCTCTCCGGCTGCCTGCTGGTCATGGTGCTGACCGTCTTCCCGAACATCTCGGAGGCCTTCGGCGAGAAGATCACGATCAGCATCCCCGCCTTCAATCGGTGGATGACCCCCGTAGGCATCGCGCTGCTCGTGATCACCGGCATCGGCCCGATGCTCGGCTGGCGGTCCACCGATGGGGCGGGCCTCAGGCGCCAGTTCCTCTGGCCGCTCGCCGCCGGGCTGCTCAGCATGGGCCTGCTCCTCGCGGTCTTCGGCCTGCACCGCGGCCTTCCGGCCGGGACCTGGGCCCTTTGCATCTTCGTGCTGGCCACCATCGTCCAGGAGGTGATCCGCGCGAGTCGCATCCGCGCCAAGGCCGTGGGCTCGAGCGCTCTGGCCGCCGTGCCCGGGCTCATCGGACGCAACCGCCGTCGCTACGGCGGCTACGTCGTCCACCTCGGGATCGTGCTCATGTGCGTGGGCTTCGCCGGCGACTCCTTCAAGGTGGAGCGCGAGGTCGTGATGCGCCCGGGGCAGCGGGTGGAGATCGGCGCCTACTCCCTGCGCTTCGACGGCATCGAGACCGGGACCGACGAGGCGAAGCAGATGCTCACCGCCACCCTGAGCGTCTACGTCTCCGGCAAGCACCTGGGGCAGATCCAGCCCGCGCGCTGGACCTTCTTCAAGCACGAGGATCAGCCCACCACCGAGGTGGCCCTGCGCCGGACCCTGAAGGAGGACCTCTTCGTCGCCATCGGAGATCACGACCCGCAGGCCGGCACCACGGGCTTCAAGGCGATCATCAACCCGCTCGTGAACTGGGTCTGGATCGGCTTCCTGGTGCTGGCTCTCGGCACCGCGATCGCCGCCCTCCCGATCGGGGCGCCTGTGGCCTCGGCCGCCGGAACCACGGCGCTGCTCCTCCTTCTCCTCGGCTGGCCGGCGCTGGCCCGAGCCGACGCGACGCACGGCATGGGCGGCAACAACCCCGCGCACGACGTGCCGACCGACAAGCCCGTGGTGCTCGACAACGACGCCGAGCGCGCGGTCATGAAGCACTTCGCCTGCCTCTGCGGCGGCTGTCCCAAGATCCCCCTCGACAGCTGCCCCTGCGGCTTCGCGCAGACCGAGCGCGCCGCGATCCGCGTGAAGATCGCCGAGGGGTGGGACGTAGAGCGCATTCGGACCTGGTACACCACCGCCCGCGGACCCGAGATCGGCAAGAAGCCCTTCGGCGCGGTGGCGCTGGCCATCCCACCCGACACGGCCTTCAACCGTCTGTCGTGGCTCGTCCCTTACGGCGCGAGCGCCGTGGCAGCCGGGGTGCTCTTCGCGCTCGGCCGACGCTGGGCCCGGCGGCGCCACGCAGCAGACGAGGCGCAGGCCACCACCGAGGCGTCCGACGCCCCGAGCAACGACAAGGCCTACGAAGAGCTGCTCAATCGCGAACTCAAGGACCTGGAGTAAGCCGTGGACACCATCCTACGCTATTCGATCTTAGGGCTCCCTCTGGTCCTCGCCGGCGTGGGCGCCATCCTGAAGGGGAGCGGAGGGCTCACCGCGGGCCACTCGATCGGCTTCGCCGCTGCACTCGGCGCGGTCCTCGGCCTGACGCTGCACTTCGTGCTCTCGAGCTTCGCCACGCTGGTCGGGCAGGCTCGCGTTCCGAAGGAGCTCTCCAGTCGGGCGCTCATGGTGCTCGAGCACGACAAGCGCACCCTGCTCCGCTCCATCAAGGAGCTGGAGTTCGACGCCTCGCTCGGTCGCCTGAGTGCCGAGGAGGCCGAGCGCCTCGCCGCGCCGCTCAAGCAGCGCGCGGTGCGCCTGCTCAGGGAGCTCGACGTCGCACGCTCCACCGAGGGCAGCTCGGTCGACGCGCAGATCCAGGCCGAGCTCGACCGGCGCCTGGGCCGGGCCTAGGCGCCGGGAGGACAGACCATGACACGCACCCCGCTGCGAACGCTCTCCCTGGCGCTCCTCCTCGCGAGCTCTCTGGCGCACGCGCAAGCGCCCGCCGCTGCCGGCGCTCCGGGCACGCCCGCCGCTGCCGGCGCTCCGCCGCCCGGCGCGATGCTCGGCCAAGCGTTGTACTCGTCCGACCTCCCCAAGGGGGTCGCGACCGTCAAGGTGGTGGGCCAGGAGCTGAAGGAGCTGAAGGTCGGACAGCCCGTGGAGCTCCACCGCGAGACCGCAGGCCGCCGCGAGCTGGTCAGCACGACGAAGACCGGCCCAGACGGTCGCGCGCGCTTCGAGGGACTCGAGGCGGGCAAGAGCTACGTGGTGGTGCTGCCGCTCCCCGGGGGGAAGCGCGAGTCGGCGCCCTTCAAGGGCCCCGACGCAGGTGGCGTGCGCCTCCTCATCCAGACCCAGGCTGCCGCCCCAGCGGGCGGAGCTCCACCTAGCGACGCCGTGCACGGCGGCGCGGCAGCCGACCCCGCCGCGAGCGACGGGCTCCCCCCCGGACACCCGCCAGTCCCCGCTGGAAACGGCGGCGAGCCGGACCTGACGCCGAAGAAGGGAAAGACCCCCGGCCAGAGCGGGACGGCGGAGGTGACGCCGGTGAAGGAGCTCCAGCCCGGGACGCTCGAGATCCTGGTCGTCAAGGGGAAGGCGCGCGCGCCCGTCGGCTCCACCGTCGTGAACGTCACCGAAGGCCAGAAGAAGAGCACGCACCGCACGAACGACAAGGGCCAGGTGCTGCTGCGTCTCGCCCCGAAGCGGACCGTCACCCTCTCCGTGGCCTTCGCCGGGACGGACTACACCACCGACGCCCTCTCCCTCCCCGAGTCGGGGGGCCTGCGCGCCACCTTCACCGTCTACGACAAAACGAGCGATCTCTCTAGTATCTGGGTCGGCCCGGGCTCGCACCTGCTGGCGCAGCTAAACGAACAGACGATCCATTTCCGGCAGGTCTTCAGCCTCTACAACACCGGCGAGGCGCTCTTCGAGCCCCGCGACAAGGGGCTCCTGCTCCCCCTCCCCGAGGGAGCCCAGCAGCTTCAGGTCCCCGAGGAGTACGCGGGCCTGGTGACGGCCGAGCCGGCGCTCGGCGCGGTGCGCGTGGTGAAGCCGCTGCCGCCCGGACGCCTGATGATCGAAGTGTTCTACGCGCTACGCTACGAGGGAGAGACCCTGGACGTCCGCCAGCGCCTGCCCGTGGCCACCGCCCAGACGTTGCTCGTCGTCACCAACAGCGAGAGCGTGCAGCTCTCGGGGCCCTCCGTGAAGGGGCACCGCATGGAGGAGCAGGGAGGGGTGAAGACCCCCGTCTTCACGCTCGCTCCGGCGCGGGCGGGGACCCTCACCGAGTTCACCGTCACCGGCCTCCCCACCCGGAGCAAGCGCCTGACCCACGTCGTCTTGGGTCTCGCGGGACTGCTCCTCCTCTGGGGAGTCGTGGCCGCCTTCGGCGCCGGACACTCGCAGGGGCTGCGCCACGACCGCCGCGAGGCGCTGCTCAAGGAGCTCCTCGAGCTGGAGCGCGTGGCCGCCGACGGCTCGGTCCCTCCCGCCGAGCTGGAGCACCGGCGCAGCACCTTGAAAAAGGAGCTCGCCGGCCTCTGGGAAGAGCCCGTATAACGAGCTGGCATCAGGATCCGTGCACCCATGACCCGCATCCTCTTCTACCTCTGCGCCCTCCTCGCCGCGGCGGGCTTCGCCGTCGCGCCGTACCTGCTCTTCCTCGTCGCGCCCACCGAGCCCACGATGGGCTTCGTGCAGAAGATCTTCTACTTCCACGTCCCCTGCGCCTGGGTCATGTTCCTCTCCGCCATCCTCTGCGGCGTGGCCGGCGGCGTGTACCTCTTCCGGGGGCGCCTCTGGGCCGACGCGGTCACCGCGGCCACGGCGGAGATCACCGTGGTCTTCGGAGCCCTGGTGCTGATCACCGGCCCCCTGTGGGCCAAGATCGCCTGGGGCCACTACTGGGTCTGGGACGTTCGGCTCACCACCGTTCTCTTGCTCTTCCTCATCTTCGTGGCCGTGCTCCTCGCGCGCCGCTACGCCGGCCCCACCGCCAAGCGCATCGCCGCCGGGCTCGCCCTCTTCGGCGCGGCCGACGTGCCGCTCATCTACACCTCGGTGAAGATCTGGAAGACCATGCACCCCGAGACCTCGGTCGTGCCCACGCTCGACCCCGCGATGCGCCCCGCGCTCTTCGTCAGCCTCGGGACCTTCACCGCGCTCTTCGTCCTCCTCTTCTGGATTCGCCTGCGTCTCGAGCGCAGCCGCTACGCCCTCGACGAGCTCGTCGTCGCTCTCACGGAGCGCGAGCGCCACGCGGCGCCCGCGGCCTCCCGCGTCGGAGCCGCCTCTGCCGCCGCG
>JADLHG010000085.1 GCA_020848905.1 Deltaproteobacteria bacterium | reverse complement strand
GCGTCCACCTCGCGAGCGGCGAGACCCCGAGCTCCAGAGGCTTCGGGGCGCGCGTCGTGAAGGCGAGCCGGCGGCCGGGGCGGAGCTCGAGCGCCGGCAAAGCGCAGTTGGCTTTCCTTAGCCGCCGCCGGTCGAGTCCGGCGCGTTCCTGCGGGCGCGCGTGGCGGTGAGCAAGGTCGCCCAGCCGCAGGTCGCCGCGGCCGGGCTCCCACGCCGGTACGAGGGCGGCGCGCTCGCGGTGCGCGCGGTGCTGGTGAGCACGAAGGGGCTCTCCGTGTACGAGCCCGGCTCGGACGCCGCGCGCGCCAGGAGCACGGCCACCTCTTCGGTCGAGCCCGCGCCGAGGAGCGACGCACGCCATGCGGCCTCGGTGCTCCACCAGGCGATTTACATGGTGGGCGGTCGCCTCGACTCGGGGCGGTGGGCGGGCGAGGTGTCGCGCCACGGCGGCACGGATCGCTCGTGGGCGCAGCTCCTGGCGCCGGGCACGGGAGAGCCCTGGAGCGACCCGTCGCCCCGCGACGTGCGCGCCGTGGGCCTCGACGCCGCGCACGGGGTCCTCGCGTTCGTGGACTACGCCGAGGCGAAGGGCGCGTTCGGCCTTCGGATCCCGCTCGCATCCAGCGGGGACGCTCCACCGAGGCCGCCAAGACCCTGCTCGGCAAGCTCGGCGGGATCCTGGTAAGCGACCGCTACAGCGCCTACGGCTTCTGGCGCCTGGCGATGCGCCAAGTCTGCTGGGCGCATCTCATCCGGGACTTTGTCACCATCGCGGAGCGTGGCGGCGACTCGGCCCGCATCGGAGACGGCGTGCGCGTTCACGCGACTGGTGAGGACGCCGCGAGATCTGCCTCGCCGGCTGCGGTTTTCCTGCGGTCCGCTGCTCGAGTACCCCTGTACACTCCGCTGCGGTCCTCGGAAAACCATCGCCGGACCGGAGGCCCTTCGGGCCTCCTCGAGGCAGCTTTCGCGGCGGGCAACCTGAGGCGTGAACGCATACGACTGCGCATCCGAGCAGTGGACCACTTCAGGACCGCCGAGTGGATCAGTTCCTGGGCGCCGCCGAAGGCTCGTGGGCCCGGCGAGGGCGCTGGCCGCGCGGAACGCGGAAGAGGTGAAGGGGCGCCCTGTCTTGACATGGGTCGCTGGGCGGGGTAGACGATCCACCATGACGCGCACGGTTGCATACCCCCCCCCCCCCACACACACAATTGGGCATCCACGTCGCCCTCCTGGCGGCTGCCATCGGCCTAGCCGGCTGCGGCTCAGACGCGCCGCCCAGCCCGTCCTCCTCGGGCTTGGGCGTTCTTGACGACGGACGCCGGTTTGAGTCACTGGAAGCTCAACGGGTCGCGGGGGTGGCACCAGCCAAACCGAAGATCGTCGGACGCATCCCGATGAAGACCGTAGCGGCGGGGCCGGCCGGTCCAGATGGAGACACGCCGCAATGGAAGCGCGCCCCAGCTGGCTACGTCCGGGAGAACACACCGCTGACCGTCGCGCGCTACGTCGCAGGAGACGATCATGCAGATCTACTGGAGTTCGACCCTGACGAACTGCGCCGGCTCGCAGAGGTCGCTCGGGAGCTGCGCCTCGAAGAGGAGAGCAGCGCCATCTATCCCGGGGGCGACGAGTCGGCGCCCGCCGCGTTGCCCCCAGTCAGCCCAGCGGTCCGACCTCAGGGCCTTTCCGACGGCGTCGAGAACCGACTTGATCTGAGCGCGTCGAACGACGGCGCCTACAACCGCCAGGGGCGCCTGTGGGGGGACGGGGGCTGCACGGCGCAACTAATCGGTCGGCGCATCGTGGCCACAGCGGCCCACTGCGTGATCCGGTACAGCGACGGAGCGTACGTCGGCGGCACGTTCGCTGCGGACCAGGTCGGCAACACCACGCCATTTGGCGTTCAGACGCTTCAGCAGGTCTGGTACGGAGGCAAGTACATCCAGTACTGTACCAATCCGGCCCCCGGCTACTGGTCGGACTGCGTGCGCGAGGACTGGGCCTTCGTCGTCCTGCAAGACAACTTCCCCAGCGGGCATCCGGGCTACTTCGGCTACGAGGCCCCCACGGAGCAGGGTTTCCGCGACGCGACAAAGGTGCACGCCGGCTACCCCGGATGTGGCTATCCGCACAGTCCGTCTCCATGCGCTGACAATCACCTCTACGGCCAGGCCGCGTTCTGCACAACGGGCGACTTCCTCTGGCCATTCGACAACGGATTCAAAGCCGCAGTCGAGCTGGGCTGCGATGCTAGTCCCGGTCATTCAGGGGGCGCTGTGTGGCGATCCACCCATCGAAGAATTCTAGGGGTGGCCAGCACGGAGCAGTGTGCGACGTGCACGCCTGCCGAGCAGCCGGACGCCCATGTCAGGGCGTACCCAAACCTATTCAGTCGCTACAGCAGCTTCCATGTGGGCCTGGTGAACAACCTTCGCGTCCAGTATCCGTGAGAAGAAGAGGAGGCCTCGATGAAGTCGAAATGGATCTTTGTCCCGCTTGCGGCGCTCCTGACTGGGGCCGCACCGTCGTGCTCGGGCGAGTCGGCCGGCTCGTCTCCGGTCTCGAACGGCGCGAGCTCCACTGGCGGCGCCGGCACAGACGCGGGCGGTGCGCCGACCGCGTACCCGGATGGCTGTGATCCGATCATTCCGGAAGGTGCCATCAAGTGCTGGAGCGACGCATGCAAGGATCAGCGCTGTGGCGCCGACGACTCCGTGTATGACGCAGATGGGTGCTTCAAGGTTTGCCAAACGAACGCCGACTGCGAGGCGACGGAGACGTGCCGTGAAGTGGAGTACTCAAGGGTGACTTGCGACGGCGAGGACCCGTGCAACTGCGGAACGGACCTGGCCATCCACACCCGGCTGCTCTGCAGCCCGGGCGCGGCGAACGGCGGAGGTTCCTGGGGTTCTGCTTCGACGGGCGGCACAGACGCGGGCGGTGCGCCGACCGCGTACCCGGAAGGCTGTCAACCGATCATTCCGGAGGCTGCCCTCAGGTGCTGGAGCGACGCATGCAAGGACCAGCGCTGTGGCTCCGACGACTCGGTGTATGACGGAGCTGGGTGCTTCAAGGTCTGCCAAACGGACGCCGACTGCAAGGCGACGGAGACGTGCCGTGAAGTGGAGTACTCAGGGGTGACTTGCGACGGCGACGACCCGTGCAACTGCGGAACGGACCTGGCCATCCACACCCGGCTGCTCTGCGCGCCCCGAGTGGACTGACGCCTCCGGCGTTCGAGACGACGACCGGCAGGACGCGGCTGCTCGCGAGGTGGCCGTACCTGGGGCTCTTCCGCCACCTGAGCGTGGCCGCGATGGCGGACGGACGCGTCGCGCTCGTCGCGGGCGGCGAGCACGCCTGGTGGGCGTACCGCCTGGACGTGAGCGGCGCGCACGTGCGCTTCACCGGCGCGACGAGCGGCCTCGGCCAGGTGCTGGACCAGCCGGCGATGGGCGAGCGCTGGCTGCGCCTGCCCGTGCTCCGCGCGGGGCGCCTGCACTACGAGGAGCTCGGCGCCGATCGCTTCCGCGGAGGCGGCGAGTGCGGCGCGCTCTGAGCGCCGCGCTCTCGGCGCTCCTCCTCGCTGCTTGCGCTCCGGGGCCACACGGCTCCGGCGCGCAGGGGGACGCCGGGGGCTCGGCCGGCGCGGACGCGGGCGGCTCGGGCGGCGCGGGCTCGACCGGCGGCGCCCCGAGCGGCGGCGGTGGCCTCGCCGCGGGGGGAGCCGGGGGTACCGGAGGGGGCACGACGGAGGCGGGGATCCCGGGCGCCTCGACCCTGCCGGCGGGGCTCGAGTGGCTCGGCGACTCGTCGCTGTGGATCCCCGTCCCCGGCGCGGAGCCGATGCACCCGCGGTGCCGCGCCTATTACCTCGCCGACCCAGCGAAGGGGAACTTCACGCCCGCCGCCTGGGCACCGTGCGGCGCCGGCTGCGAGGTGCTCGACCTCGACGGGGACTTCGGGGTGCGCGGGTATTCGAAGATGACCGAAGCCACAGGAGTCACGACCCACCGCGAACTCGGTAGAGTAGTCGCCTTGGCAGGATTCCGGCACTACGTAGAGTCCACGACGCACGCCTACCACATCAACTCGCTGTGGCGTGTCGATCCAACCCAGAGCAAGCTCTACGCGGCACTCCTCACCGTGGACGCAGCAGCTGCCGACGCCTACTGCGACTCCGGCTTCGCGCGCATGGGCGCAACGGTCGGGGACATGGGAGGGAAGGGCGCGGGAGACGTGACCATGGTCTTGAACTTCGCCTCGCCGTTCGCCGGCGAAGGCTGGAAGTTCGCGGCCCCCGCGTCATCGCTCGCGGCCGCGCCCTGGGTCTCCCACGGCATGGACGACCCCCCTGCCCTGTTCGCGACCGGGCGCGGCGGCGTCCTCGCGCTGCTCGACATGACGCGCAACGAGTGGACCACGCTCGAGACCCAGACGGGCACCGAACCAGGAGTCGGCGAGGGAGATCTCTCCATCTGGATTGACCACGTCGAGGCGCCCACGGACCGGCTGCGCGGCTGGGCGCCGGACGGAGCCGGCGTACGGACGCTGCTCCCTGAGCTGCCCGAGACCACCTGGTGGGTGGGGCTCTCCGCCACGAGGTTCGTGGGAGCTGCCATGAGCGGCCCCGGTGGTGCTCTCGAACCCGACACGGTACGCCTGTGGCACTCCCCGCGCGTCTACGGGCCGGCCACGGGAGCGCCGGCCATCGAGGTGGGTCCTGCTTGGCCACCAACACCGATCGAGGGATACCACCACCTCGTCAACACACCCGGTCCTCGCACCTGGGGCGACCACGCGCTGGCGATGGTGGTCGCCTTCTCGTCCACCCGCGATCGGCGCGGCCATCCTGGGCGAGTGGTTCGAGGGGGCTCTGCTGTTGTTTCTCTTCACCCTCGGTCACGGGCTCGAAGGCTACGCGATGCGCCGCGCGCGCAACGCCATCGGCGCGCTGGCGAAGCTCGTCCCAGAGACCGCGCTGCGCATCAACGATGACGGGCGCGAGGAGGATGTGGCGGTAACCGAACTCGTGGTGGGCGACCGCATCCTGGTGAAGCCCAACACGCGCATCCCGGCGGACGGGTTCGTCAGCGCCGGGTCGAGCAGCGTGAATCAGGCGCCGATCACGGGCGAGAGCGTCCCAGTCGACAAGCGACCCGTCAGTGACCTCGATAGCGCCCTGGCCGCTCCCGAGGGTCTGGAAGCGGAGCATCGCGTGTTCGCCGGCACCATCAACGGAGCTGCAGCGATCACTGCCCTGGTCACGAAGACCGCGAGCGAGAGCACGCTCGCTCGCGTCGTGAAGCTGGTGGCCGAGGCCGAGACCCAGAAGTCACCGACACAGCAGTTCACTGACCGCTTCGAGCGCGCGTTCGTGCCGGTCATCCTCGTCGTCGTAGTCGGACTTCTCTTCGCCTGGGTCCTGATCGACGAGCCCTTCACCCGGAGCTTCTACCGCGCCATGGCCGTGCTCGTCGCCGCAAGCCCGTGCGCCCTCGCCATCGCGACGCCGAGCGCCGTCCTGTCTGGGGTCGCTCGTGCGGCGCGGGCCGGTGTCCTCGTGAAGGGAGGCGCGCACCTCGAATCGCTCGGGCTGGTCCGTGCGATCGCGTTCGACAAGACTGGGACGCTCACCGAAGGCAAGCCGCGTCTCACCGACGTCATCACGCTCGACGGCGCCGACGAGGACGAGCTGCTCGCAGTCGCCGTAGCCGTCGAGAGACAGTCCGATCATCCACTGGCGAGCGCAATCGTGGAAGGCGTCGGTGCGCGGCGTCCTGGTCTCGCGACCCTCGAAGCCTCGGCGGTGGAGGCCGTGGTCGGCTATGGGGTTCGCGCAACGGTGGGTGGCGCCGAGGTGGCGATCGGCAAGCCGGGCCTGTTCACGCGCGATGGGGCGCTGCCGCAGAGCGTATCCGACGTCGTGGGCAACCTGCAGAGCGAGGGGCGCAGTCATGGTCGTCCGTTCGGGCGCCCGCTTCCTCGGCGCTCTCGGCGTGATGGACACACCGCGCGACAGCGCAGGGGCGGTCGTCTCAACGAGCAGGCAGCCACGCTGAAGAACCCGCCGAAGACCGTCGCGGATCTTCTCGACACTCTACAGCGTCAAGGGTTGCCGCTCGCCGTTGCGCGCCTCCGCGAGGCATTCGGGTCGCCGCGAT
>JADLHG010000084.1 GCA_020848905.1 Deltaproteobacteria bacterium | reverse complement strand
CATCGCGGTGCACGCGCTGGCGTACGGCCTCACCCTGGTCACGGCCGACCGAGCCTTCGAGCGTCTTCAGGTCGCTCGCGAGAACTGGCTGGCCTGACTTCCGCTGTGTCCCGGGCGGACGATGCGGTGCTCCATCGACATGCCGATCCTGAGCTCATCGGGAGCGTTTTCCGGCAGCCGCAGCGCGAGACGCTCAGCCGCCTGGCGGCGGCCTCCCCGAGGATGCGCTCGTAGAGCGCCTAGGAAAAATAGGCGGGCGCTCTGCGGGTTACGTCCGGTAACGCCCAATGTGACAAGTTCCACGGGGGAGGGCCTGCCCCTTCAATGGCGGCGAGGCGCGAGAGACGCGCGACGTCGACCTCGCGGTCGCGCAGGCAGACGCAACGTCGGTGGGCCGGCTACTCGTGAGCGAGCTCGGGCTCCGCACGCTGCCGACCTTCGACCGCCGCGTCTTCGGGGGCCTGCGGATCAGCCGGATCGCATTGGTCGAGGGCGATGCGCACAATACGCTCGACCTCGTCGAGCCCCGCGATCCGGCGTACGCCACGCGGGCTCTCTCGCGGGCGATCGAGTCCTCGCTGCGGGAGCGCCCGATCCGCGTGCTCGGGGCCGAGGACTTCGTGCTGCTCAAGCTGCTCTCCACACGCGAGCGCGACCTGACGGATGCCGAGTCCGTTCTGCGCAGCCTCCGCGACGAGCTCGAGCGGGACCTCATCGAGCGTGAGGTCGAGCGTCTGGCCGCAGGGATTCCGGACTACGACGTGCGGACCCGCTGGCGGAGGCTGATCGAGGGCGAGACCCGGGAGCAGGGCCCGCGCTGAGCGGCGGCGGAACGAGCGCGAGCCACGAGCCGATGCCGTCCGCGCGAGAGGCTGCTGTGCGCGCGCTGAAGGCGGGCGGTCCGGGCCGGGCGTCTTGCGCCTTGCCCTGCGGCGGGGGCGTGCCGGCGTCGTCGTAGGCGGCTGAGGCTGCATGCACCGACCCCTCCCCTGGGATTCTGGTGCGGCTCATTCTCGCAATCGCGCGCGCGGCTTTCCTGAGCGCCGCCTCAGCCTTCCCTGACCCGTCCGGTGCGAGGGCTCCCGGCGGGCGAAGCTGCATGGCGCAATGCATCGCGATCGTGTCACATCGCGTCGAGGCGCGCCTCGATAGCGGCGCACAGCGTCTTCAGCACCGCGATCCGGGCGTGGCACTTGTCGTTCGCCTCGACCAGCGTCCAGGGTGCGTGCTGTGTGCTGGTGCGGTCCACCATGTCGCAGACCGCGCCCTCGTAGGCTTCCCACTTCTTCCGGTTGCGCCAGTTGTCGGGCGTGAGCTTGAAGCGCTTGAAGCTCGTCTTCTCCCGTGCATTTAAGCGGCGGAGCTGCTCCTGCTTGCTGATGGCGAGCCAGAACTTCGCGACCACGAGGCCGTGCGCGACCATCGCCTGCTCGAAGTCGTTGATCTCACCGTAGGCGCGCATCCAGTCGCGTTCCGCACACAGGCCCTCGACGCGCTCGACGAGCACGCGGCCGTACCACGAGCGGTCGAAGAGCACGAACCGCCCCCGGCGCGGCAGGTGCCGCCAGAAGCGCCACATGCGCGGCCGCTCGCGCTCCTCGTCCGACGGCGGCGGGAAGGCGTGCGTGTGGATGTGGCGGGGATCCATCCACTCGTTGAGCAGGTTCACCGTCTCGCTCTTGCCCGCTCCCTCCACGCCCCCGATCACGATCAGCACCGGAAAGCGCGCCTGCTGCGCGAGATCGAACTGGGCGTTCAGCAGCGCCTCGCGGAGCTTCGGCTCCTCGCGGCGGTAGCTCGCCTTGTCGACGACGTGATCGAGATTGGCCGAGTCGAAGCGCCCAGGAAGAAGAAGCGGGCGCTTGATGGGCTACGTCCGATAGCGCCCAATTCGAAGCCTTGTCCGGGGGAGGATTTGGACCCTGATCGCGAAGCGCCCCGGGCCCAAGGCCCGGGGCGCTCGTTCGCGGGGCAGCCCCGCGACGCCAGATCTGCCGGCGCTAGGCGCGCCGCCGGCCCTGAACACCGAGGCCCACGAGGCCCGCAGTGAGCAGGAGCAGCGTTCCCGGCTCAGGGACGACCGCGGTGATCGTCACGGTCGCCGGCATGAAGAGGCCGTCCGCGTCCCGGGAGCCCGCGCTCGAGTACTTAAAGAAGTCGGCGGGCGCATTGCACTCCCCGGTCATCGTCCCGTCCATGCCCCACGACGCCGTCGCGCTCGTCTTGTCGGCACAGAAGATCGAGCTGTTCGCACCATTGGCGACCACGGACCCCGTGTACCGCAGCTCGAACACGTGGCTCCCGCTCAGTCCCGTAAGCGTGTTGCTGCCCGCGGAGTCCACGTTGTTGCCGCCACCGGTGCTGCGAGATCCGCCCGAAAGCCCAAGGCCGCTGGCCGAGATCGGGAGGGCGTCCTTCATCAGCGATGCGCTGAATCCGCCGAGGCTGGCCCCATCGCCGCTCTCGTCCGCGAGCTCGTCGTAGATCTTGACGTAGCCGTGGAACTCGGGCGCGAACAGGATGCTGTAGACGACGTTGGGGCTCGCCGTGACGGTCCACGTCACCGTGGCGTCGACGCTCTGGGTGATGTTGCCGTCGTTGTACGCGCCGGCCTGTCCGGCGAACCGGCGCTCGACCGTCGCCGAGTTGCTTACCGCGTCGGCGATCGTGACGCTGCTGCTCCCGATCCAGTTCGAGCCGGTGACGGCGTCCTCGTCCGCGTGGTTGTCGTTGTCCGTGGTGGTGTTCGAGTACGTGGCGCTGATCGTGAGAGCCCCCGCCGGCACGCTGCCGGCGCAGAGCACCAGGCCCGCGGCACCCGCGAGCAGGAGGTGTGTGATCTTGGTCATGACGATTGCCTTCCCAGGTGAGGGGGCCGAGGCCCCGGATTCGGTCCCGCGAGGCCCCGATGGCCAGCAGGCCCTGCGATGGGCCCTTTTTAGCCCGCGCGCCGGCGCGGCACGTGGACCTCCCCCTGACCTCTCTCGTACCCCCTGCCACGAAGCGCACCGAGACCCGGAGAGGAACCGGCAAAAGGCGCGCTGGGCGGGCTGCCGGCCCGGCCGTGCCGCGGGATCAGCGCCGTAGCGCGGT